>NZ_JBDZDK010000045.1:0-21964 GCF_040049155.1 Sphingomonas silueang | reverse complement strand
CAGGCAAACCTGCAAAGGACAAAACCCCGGCTTGACCCCCGCCCTAACAGGCAGGCACATACCCCCCGACCCGGGTCACTTCTCAACGAAAACACCGGGTCAACTCTCAGCGAAAATCAACACCATGGACTTCGAGCGACAAGCGCAGGTAGCTTAACCTCGTGTCCACGAAACCGGCAGCAGCTCAAACATCGATATGGCAGCGTGACTCACAACCCATGGCCTCCGGCAAACCCGGCGCGGTTCAATTGGTGTTTGATCCCGTCATTTGATGGTGCATCATCGTCGCAAGCTTGGAAGGATGCACTATGGGACAGGTTCTACGCGGGAGCGCCCGCACGACAGAGGCAGTCCGTCGAGCGATACAGCATAGTCAAGAGAGCCTGAGGGCTTTGGCCAAGCGCCACGGCATCAACCAGAAGACCGTCGCGAAGTGGAAGAAGCGCACGGCAGTCAAGGACCTGCCGACTGGACCGAAGGATCCTCACTCGACGGTGCTGACCATCGAGGAGGAGGCGGTCATCGTCGCGTTCCGACGGCATACGTTGCTGCCGCTGGACGACTGCCTCTACGCTCTGCAGGCGACGATCCCACATCTGACGCGCTCGTCGCTGCACCGCTGTCTACAGCGTCACGGGATCAGCCGCCTGCCCGAGGTAACCGGCGACAAAACCCCAAAGCGCAAGTTCAAGACCTACCCGATCGGCTACTTCCACATCGACCTCGCAGAGGTGCAGACTGCAGAGGGCAAGCTGCGCCTGTTCGTGGCAATCGACCGGACCACCAAGTTTGCCTTCATCGAACTGCATGAGCAGGCTGGCAAAATGATTGCCGCGCACTTTCTGCGTAACCTCGTCGCAGCCGTGCCGTACAAGATCCATACCGTCCTGACCGACAATGGCATCCAGTTCACCAATCGTGCCTGCGACAAGTACGCCTTCCACCACATCGTCGACCGCGTCTGCGATGAGAACGACATCGAACATCGCCTGACCAAGGTGAAGCATCCCTGGACCAACGGTCAGGTGGAACGGATGAACCGGACGATCAAGGAAGCAACCGTCAAACGCTACCATTACGACAGCCATGACCAGCTTCGGCAGCACCTCGGCGACTTCGTCGCGGCCTACAATTTTGGCCGCAGGCTCAAGACACTCAAAGGGCTCACTCCCTACGAAGCCATCTGCAAGACACGGCAAAACGAACCACAGCGCTTCACATCAAACCCGCACCACCAAACTCCGGGATCAAACACCTAAGACACAGTGACATAGTGACAAGTAGGAACATAGTGTGTAGTGCGCTTAATCTTTCAAGCCATACGAGGCAAATATGAAGTTAATATTGGGAATAGGCTTAATCGTTTCTTCAATCGTCGCGGTTCTAGTATCGATTGCACCCAAGGCCATGCGTGATATATCCGACTATGATGAAGAAAATATTCAAAGCTAAGTGAGTATATTTAGAAATATCTGCAAGGAGTTTTTTGTGAAAAAAAGATATTATCATAGAAAAAGATGTTTTTTTATAATAATGCTGTTAGCGGCCGCTTCGTATTATAGTGCAGGAAAAGATGTATTACCAAATGAAAGTGAAATGTGGACTAATTAATTTATAATGTACTGAACCGCCCCGGGTTTGTCGGAGGCTCCAACTCCTGAGAAGGTGGAGCCCATATGAGCAAGACGACGAACAAGTTTGCGCCCGAGGTCCGCGAGCGAGCGGTACGGATGGTGCTGGATCACGAGCGCGATCCCCCATCGCGATGGGCGGCGGTGGTTTCCATTGCCGAGAAGATCGGCTGCGTTCCGCAGACGCTGCATGAATGGGTAAAGAAGGCCGAGGTGAACAGCGGCAAGCGCGCTGGCGTGCCGGCCGAGGTCGCTGACAAGATGAAGGCGCTGGAACGCGAAGTCCGCGCGTTGCGCCAGGCCAACGAGATCCTGCGCAAGGCTTCTGCATGTTTTGCCCGGGCGGAGCTCGACCGCCCGTTCCGGCGATGATCGCCTTCATCGACGATCATCGCGTAACCTATGGGGTCGAGCCGATCTGCCGCGTCTTGCCGATCGCCCCATCGACGTATTTCGAGCGTGTCGCGCAGCGACGAAATCCAATGCGCCTGTCGGCGCGGGCGCAGCGGGATCAGGTTCTCAAGCCCGAGGTGGCGCGCGTGTTTGCCGAGAACTTTGCGGTCTACGGCGTGCGCAAGGTGTGGCGGCAGATGCTGCGCAAGGGCTTTCCGGTCGCCCGCTGCACCATCGAGCGGCTGATGCGCGATATGGGTCTACAGGGCGTGATCCGGGGCAAGCCGGTTCGCACGACGATGAGCGACAAGGCAGCGCCTTGCCCGCTGGATCATGTCAATCGCAGCTTCTACGCGCCAGCGCCGAACATGCTGTGGGTGTCGGACTTCACCTACGTCGCGACTTGGGCCGGCTTCGTCTATGCCGCCTTCGTCATCGACACCTACGCCCGCCGGATCGTCGGGTGGCGTGCCAGCAGGACAGCACATGCCGGCTTCGTCCTGGATGCGCTCGAGCAGGCGCTACATGACCGTCGACCTGTTCACCGTGGCGGCCTGGTTCACCACAGCGACCGCGGGTCGCAATACGTGTCTATCAAGTACACCGAGCGCCTCGCCGAGGCCGGGATCGAGCCATCGGTCGGCAGCGTCGGCGACAGTTACGACAACGCTTTGGCCGAGACGATCAACGGCCTCTACAAAGCCGAGGTGATCCACAGGCGTGGGCCGTGGCGCAGCTTCGAGGCCGTTGAGTATGCCACGCTCGAATGGGTCGACTGGTTCAATCATCGCCGACTGCTGGAGCCCATCGGCAACATCCCGCCTGCTGAAGCCGAAGAGCAATATTATGCTGCCGCAGACAACATCGATATGGCAGCGTGACTCACAACCCATGGCCTCCGGCAAACCCGGCGCGGTTCAAGTCAGACTATTTGAGGGGCCGCATCATCTCCCGGTTTGTGCCGATGACGCATCATCAAACGCAGAAATATAAAGCCTAAAACTAATTATCGCTTGCAAAGCTACAACCCGTTAAGCTATCAAATATGAATAATCAACATTGCCCATCGTTATAAGGGCGTAATGATAAATTCCCCTATGTGTGTAGGGATTGCCCTGCGCCTTGTCTGCAATTGCGCACTTGGTATAGAATTCCCCCGTATTTGCGGGGATTACGTTTATGCGGCAGTCATAAGTCCAGCCTGTATCTGTATTTTAAAGCTAGGCATCGTGGACAGAGGGTAGCCATAGCAAGACTGATGCGAGGCTGACGAAGCCGATGTAGGATTCGGCTGTTTTGTCGTATCGGGTGGCGACCCGCCGCCAATTCTTGAGTTTGTTGAACAGTCGCTCGATCTGGTTGCGCCAGCGGTACTTGACCCGATCATGCGCAGCCGGGTTTCGACGGTTGCGCCTAGCCGGGATCACGGCCTCAATGTTCATGCTGGCCAGGGTGTCGCGAACCGCGTCGCTGTCATAGCCTTTATCTGCAAGCAGAGCGTCGATCCGATCGGCGATCATGCGCATCAGCGGTCCGAAGCCTTGCGTATCATGTGCTTGGCCCGGCGTCAGGACGAAGGCGAGCGGGCGACCTCTGACATCGCAGCGGGCATGGAGTTTGGTGGTGAAGCCGCCGCGCGGTCGGCCAAGCGCCTCGGCCGCACCAGTCCTTTTTTTATACCCACGGCACAATGGTGTGCCCGGACGACCGTACTGTCGATCATGTCGGCGCGACCATCGCGTTCCACCGCACCGGCCAGCGTCTCCAGCATGGCGTCGAACACACCCGTCGTCGCCCAGCGACGGTAGCGGCGGAACACGCTGTTCCACTTGCCATATTCCTCCGGCAGATGCCGCCACTGCGCTCCTGTTCGCGCGATCCACATCATGCCTTCGAAGAAGGGCCGGTTATCACCAGCAGGACGACAGCCACGTCCGCGCTCGGACGGTAACAGCGGCCCGATCAGCGACCATTCCTCATCCGACAAACCGATCCGCTCGCCCAACCCTGCCTCCAAAAGGCAACCTTGAATCAGCGGCCAATTACGCCGTCAAGCTTTGTCCACGTCGCCTAGATTCTGGAGCCAACTGGCAACTGCGATGGGTGCGAGCCATCGGTTGGACGTGAAGGTACCCGATGGTACCATAGAAACGGCTAGAAACCGTCCGAGTACCCAAGATACCAATGCTACCATTGTAATCTCTACGCCTTCTATGGTTGCCATGGCATGGCTACCATACCATAGGCATTGCCTGGCTAGCATATAAACTGCATGTGTAGGCCAGCATGTTAAGGCGTAGAACTTCCATTTCACGGGTTGTAATGACAGGCGGGGCAGTGCATTGGGTACCATATCCAAGCAATGCAGAGGCAGGCGCTGTGTAGCGAATGCAGGCCCTGACCGGCGTAGCGGACGAATCACACGAAAGGCGAAGGAATGCCGGTAATCAGTTTCGCAAGCCCGAAAGGCGGGGTTGGAAAGAGCACGTCGGCTCTTGTACTAGCCAGTGGGCTCAGCGTCGCCGGAGCATCGGTTACCGTGATCGATGGCGATCCGAACAGAACACTCGAAACTTGGGCGAAAGCCACCAAAGAACCCGGCTTCTCCTGTCGAACCCTGCCTTCGGACAACGCGATCATTGATCAGATTGAGGAGGCCGCATCTTCGAGCCAGTTCGTGATTGTCGACCTTGAGGGCACGGCTAATTTGGCAATGTCACGCGCCATCTCACGAACTGACCTTGTTATCATCCCGCTCCAGGCGTCTCCGGTCGACGCAAGGCAGGCAAGTAGAGCCATCAAGCTCGTCGTGGACGAGGGAAGGGCGCTGCGCCGGGGGATTCCCTACCGAATGCTGTTCACGCGCGTGAACCCTGCCATCGCTACTCGTGATGAAAAGGAGATCAGGTCGCAGTTCAAGGGAGCAAGTATCCCGACCTTTGAGACAGCGTTGAACGATCGCGCGGCCTTTCGGGCAATGTTCACCCATTACCGATCGCTATGGAACCTCGAAGACGAGCAAGTAACCGGTCTGGAAAAGGCGCGGACCAATGCGTCTACCTTCGTGCAAGAGGTCATTCAGGAAATCAGGCGACAGAACGCCCCGATGGAGCAAACGGCATGACAAAGGGCATTGATCTGGGGCTTGGCGATCTGTCTGATATTCAGCCGACCGCGCGAGAAGGACGCAGCCCAACCGAGCAGCGGCGCGATGCCGTTGCCGTGGACAATGTCGGGCGTGAACACGGTTTTTCGAAGCCGGCCACACCCGCAAATCTGCCGCGCCGTCAAAAGTCGGCCTATGCTGGCGAGCAACTCCATCAGGTTAGCGTAAAGGGGCCAGTGAGTGTGATGGCGCGCTTTGTCGAATACTGCGACCGCGAGCGACTGCCGTACTGGCAGGCTATCGAGAGATTGATGGATAAGGCCGACGGTTAGGAGGCCAGGCCCAAAAAAACATCCGGACAGGAATGTCGCGACGGCTCATCCATATCGTAGATCGGTTCAGCCGCGAGTAGACTTGAGCACCATCAGCGGCGACACGTCATCACGTTCCCAGCGGATGAGGGTTTGCCGCGAACAGCAAACCATCTCCAGCGAAGTCGGCTTGCGAAAGGCTTGCCCGAGAGCGCACTGCGCGGATGCGATCTCCGAGTGTTGACGGGGTGGCGGGAGGTTGAGGTTCTGGTTCGTGGTCGGGGCAGTCGTACTGATTTCAATAATATCGCTGGTCATATTGTTTCTCAAAGTTCGAGGCCGAGATTGCGCTCGGAGACAGGGGTGAGTTTGACATCGCCGCGCTCAGCGGCACGTTCACCGGATACGGTGGGGGCGGTGGAGGCAGCTCTGGCGTCCTGCGCCACGATCGCACCGGGTAGATCAGGCAAGCCCTTCAGCTCATCGATCAGGACCGCCATCCCCAGACCATCACCATGCTCCCAGCGCGAAGCGTCACCAGCGGGCATGGGTGGCAGATCGACACGCGAGGGCAGGTCACGAAGCACGATCGGCGCGTTGGAGGACTGCTGACCTGCACCTGTTGTCGGAGAAGCATCCGCTGCCGACGAACCAGCGGGTATTGGCGACATAGCAGGGGGAGGGGGCATGCCTGCACGCGCTGCAGCGCCATCAATGTCGAGCCGCCCAGTGGCTTCCATCGCGGCGGTCTTGTCGCCGGGATTGCGCTCTAACTGCGCGATCAGCTTCGCGGTGTTGTCGACGACCATGGTGAGGTCGTCGCGAACGCGGGTGACGCCGACGTTGAACAGCCGCTGGTTGGATAGGTTGGTTTCGTAGCTGGCCATCACCGTGATCGCCCTGTCGGTAGTGACGCCCTGCGCCATGTGCATGTTGAGCGCATAGGCAAGGTCGACCCGCGCCAGCATCGGATCACCCTTGGGCAGCGTGACGATGTCCCTCGACGCCAACTCGACGGTGACGGCACCGTCCTCGATACCGACGATCCGCGTGATCGCGGCGTTGAAAATGCCCCGCTCCTTGTCGTTGGCGGTCCAGCGGATGCGGTCGCCTGCATGGAGCGAGATGCTCTGCAGCGTGGTCAGCTCGAGGCGGTCTTTCCGGTCCATCGGATCGATCCGGCGGGGCTCGATCTTCTGCTTGCGGCCGTCACGCTCGATCTCGACGCGGCCGTTCTTCATCACCCGGGTCACGGTATAGTCGCCGCACTTGAGGTTCAGTTCGGGCACATGGCCGGTGACGCGCAGCTGCTGCCCCGGCGCATAGTTGTGCACGTAGCGCAGTTCCTCGCGGGTCAGGTTGACCCGGTCGTGGACGGTGACGTCGAGCCGCTCGCCCGTCAGCGTCCCCTCAGCGGCGAGGCCGTCCTGGATCCGCTGGTTGATATGCCCGCGCGTCTCGCGACCCGAGGCGAAGACGGCGGTCGCCTCGCGCTCTTCCTTACCCAGCGCCAGCCACAGGTCGGCCGCCTTGTCGGCCGGGTTCCTGTCCTCGATGACGCTGTCGCCGAGGACGCGCAACGCCTCGCCCGCCTTGCCGACGTTGGCGAGTGCGGCGACGGTGCGCAGCGTATCGGTCCGCTGGCGGATGTTCTCGTCCATGCGCGCGGTAGCGATCCCGCCTGCCTGCGCCATCGCGAACGCCTTGCCGGCATCGATCGACGACAGCTGCTGGCGATCGCCGACCAAGCCGACCCGCTCGATGCCCAGCACCTCGGCGACGCGGATGAGCTTCAGCATATCGTTACTGGAGACCATCGAGGTCTCGTCGACGACGATGATGGTGTTCTTCAGCTCGTCCCGCCGCGCCTGGGTGGCCTCGCCCCTGGGGTCGGCGAGATAGCGGTCCCCCTTCCATAGGAACGACGCGATGGTCTGCGCCTCGATCCCGGCACCTTCCTTCATGTCGGCGACCATCTTGTTCTGGAAGGCGAGGCCAAGGACGCTGCGGCCCTCGCTCTCAGCAACCCGGGCGACGGCCTGGAGCATGGTCGACTTGCCGGCACCGGCGACACCCTGCACCGCGACGACGCGGTCGGTGCTCGCTACCATGAGGGTCGCGGCGGCGAGCTGGCCGGGGTTGAGCTCATGCGGACTGGCGGCCTGGAGGCGGGCAGGGGCCTCGGCGGGCAGGACCATCGGCGCCACCTGGTCCTTGCCCGCTTCGATAGCCCCAAGGATCTGTTGCTCGGTGGCAAGCGCGTCGCGGGTGGTGACGCCGGCGTAGGCGACGCCCTGGTGGCGGACCTCGCCGGGGATCAGCAGCCCCTTGTCGGTCAGCTTGTGGATCCGCGCGGCGACATGGTCGATGGTGACGCCCTTCAACCCAAGGTCGAGCGCGGTCTTGGCGAGCCGGTCGGTCCCGAACGCCGCCTCGCGCTGGGCGTGGATGCGGACGGCCGAGGCGACGGCGAACTGCGCGCGGGCAGCAGCCGGGCTGGCGACGATGCGGACAAGCGCGCGGTCGACCAGCGGGTCGGGGGAGGCGAGGAGATGGCCCACCGCTTCGCGCGCGCCCGCGACCGCGCCGCGGATCGCATCGACGCTGCGGGCCACCGGCCCCGCGCCGACCGGCTGTTCGGCGGCACGCAGCGCCGCTGCAAGCTGTATCCTGCCATCGAACCCAAGCGCTGCCGCCTTCTCGCGCCAGTCGCGGACCAGTCCGTCCCGATCCTCGACCGACAGCTTGGGATCGCGAGTGCGGTTGGTGACTTCGCGCAACCCTTGCGCGCTCCTGATCCCGAGCTTGTCGGCGGTGGCGAGGATGTCCTGGCGGCGCTGGCTGAACGTCTCGATGACCTTGGCCGGCACGCCGGCGATCTCGAAGGTACCGTGCTTGCCGGTGGTCCGGGTCTCGTAGCCGAGCTTCTCCAGGCCTTCACGCAGGAAGGCATGGTAGACCGAGCCGATGACGGTGTTGCTCGCCCAGATGCGGTCGGCATGTAGCGCCTGCCATTTGCCGTCGGGCATGCGGGTCATATTGGCGACGATGGCATGGACATGCGCCTGTGGGTCGAGTGCGCGCGAGGTATCGTGCTGGAACAGCGCATAGGTCAGGTTGCCGGTCTTGACCGGCACCGACTTGCCTCCCTCGTCGCGGCGTCCCTCGGCGAGGTTCTTCTCGACCCACGCCATCGTCGCGCGGACCGCCTGCATGTGGACGCCGCCCTCACCGAGGATCCGCTTGTCACCGGCGATATAGGCCATCAGCGACACCGACTTCGGCGCCGAGAAGGTCAGGTCGAAGCCGGCACGCCGGCGCGCCGGGTCGCCGATCTGTTGGCCGTCGGGCAGGCGGCCGTTCAGCACCTGCTCGAACGCCTCGCGGCGTACCTCGCCGGAGAGGCAGATCGCCTCCGCGCCGGCCCCGCCCCAGAGGCTGACGTCACCGTCGGCGGTGTAATATTCCCCGCTCTGGAAGTCGTCCTTCGCGAAGTAGTTCGCCGCCCCGCTGGCGGAGCGTACCGATGCGATCGAATGCATGGGCGTCAGTCCCCCATGACCATGTCTTCGTCACCGCGACCAGCGCCCAACCCGTGTCGTTCATCGATCGTCGCCTGGTCCTCGACCGGCGGCGGGGCAGGGGGCCGTGTATCGCCCTTCTGCGGCGTCGATTCAGCCTGACGATTGCCGCTATCGGGGGCACGCTCGTCCTCGGACTTATCGTCGCTCGCGGGCTTCTCGACCGTGGCGCTGCGGGGGGCGAAGGGATCGAGCCGTTCTGCCGCCTGTTGGTCTTGCTGCTCCGACGGTGTGCCGGTCAGTGCTTGGATGGACGCAGGCGCGGGCAGGGCGGGGATTTCACGCTCCACCATCGCCTCTGCCACGTCGTCTTTCACTAGCTCTGGCGTCCCGTCGCGACCGCCAGCCCCGCCCGTCGTCTCGCTCGTCCCTTCTTCTCCGCGTCCTTCCTCCTTCTTTCGGGTCTTGGGCACCCGCAGGAACCCCTCGGCGACGGTCGGATAGGCGCGCCACTGGAGCTTGATATCGGCGGCGGGGAAGCCTTCGGCGAACTTCACGAAGCCGTGCATGCTGGGCAGGTTGACGATGTCATCGGGCAGCACCAGCGGCTCGACCTGGGTGCGCGGGGTGATAGTCGAGGCGTCGCGGGTGGAATTGTGGCCGTAGCTGTACGCCTCGTCCATCTCGCGGACCTCCCGGTTGCCGATGTAGCGGGCGCATTGTTCGGCGGTGTCGAGGTCGGCGGCAGCGAGGATCAGTTTGGTGCGGGCGAGCGAGGAGAGGTTGCGCGCATTCTCCGGCCCATAGACCTGCACCAGCTTGTCGAAACTATGGAGGCCCAGGATCATCGCCCCGCCGAAATTTCGCGCGGTCTGCAACCCCTGCTCGATGGCGGGCAAGCGGTGGAGCGCGCCGATCTCGTCGAACATGAACCAGGTGCGAAGCGACCGGCTGTGCTTCATCGTCATCAGCGAGTGGATGGCGAGGTTGGACCAGAGCGTCAGCAGCGACTTGTTCATCTCGAGGTCGACGTAATTCGAGCTGATGAACAGCAGCGCGCCCGGCGTCTTCTCCTGCGTGATCCACGCCCGGATCGAGAAGGCGTTGCCCTCCTCGGGCAGTGCCCGCAGCGCCTTGGCATTGGTGTTGAATACCGCCCGGATCGATTCCGCCATGCGCGCCGCTTCGGGCGCGGTCAGCGGGTCGGCGATGGTGTGCTGGAGGTAGGTGTGGACGTCGCTCAGGTCGGCCATCATCAGCGTCTCGGCGAGCGCGCGCGTGGTTGCCTCGCCGCGCTCGATGAGCTTCAGGCACATCTCGATGAACAGGGTGCGCGCGGCCATGACCCAGAACGGGTCCGAGGCCCCGCCGTCGGAGGGGATCAGCGCGGCGGCGGCGGCGGTGAACTCGCTCTCGGTGTCGCAGTCACCGAAGATAGACCAGGCCGGACAGCGCGTGTCGAGCGGGTTGAGGATGGTGTCGCGCGAGGGGTCGTAAAACGCCTCGACGTAGGAGCCGGTGAGGTCGAAGATGACGGCATGGTCGCCGCGCGTACGCATCTGGCTGATGAGGTCGCGCAGCACCGTCGTCTTGCCCGAACCGGTGGTGCCGATCAGCATCGTATGCGCCTGCTCGGTGCGGTACGGGTAGGGCAGCCCGGCGAGGGTATAGGGGTAGTGCAACCCTGCGGCCGCGAGCGCTTTCTGGGTGAAGGTCTCGACCTGCTTTTCGGTCAGGCCGTGGCGATCGCGCGCCTCCTTCAGGAACTGGGCGCGGTTGTAGGCACCAAGCTCGGCGCGCAGCACCGCATGCTCGACCAGTGCGGCACCACGCTCGTGGCGTTCGGCAAGAATGTCGCGGCCGCGCCGCTGCGAATAATCGACGAACCAGATCGCCAGGGGGACGGTGGCGAAGGTCGCGAACAGCAGCGAGCCGATGAGCCCGTGGACCGCCTTGTTCCACGCGCGAATGACCTCGCCGACATGCGGCACGACCCCCATGATGGTGCGCTGGTGCGAACCATCGGACATGAGCAGGTCGACCGCCTTGGTCTGGTCGAACCCGATCCACTCCCACAACCACGCCAGAACCCGCATGCAGATGAGCTGGACGTTGTTCTCATCCAGGGTCAGCGAGAGGATGACGGTATAGGCAAGGAAGAAGATCAGCCCCCACAGGATGAAGGGCATCTTGATGCCGGAAAACCACATCAGCATCTCGTGGCTGAAGAGCTGCGAGCCGCGGGTGAAGTTGCCGGAATTGCGCGGGGTCTGACCCCGCGACGAGCGATGCCGCAGGGGCAGCGCGCGGCCGTCGGAGCGGATGTCACCGGGCATGGTATTTCTCCATGCGACGGTTGGTTTCGGTGAGGATTTCCTCGCGAAACTGGGGGTATTGCTGGGTAATGATCCGGTCGAGCGCGACCTGCGAGAACTCGCTAATCTGATGGTGCCGCCAGCTGCTCTCGTTCTCGTCCTTCGAGAAGCCGAGATAGCGCTCGACGGCGAGGCGCACGACGTCGGACGGCCGGAGCGCTAACCGCTCGGCCTCAACAACAAGACGCTCGCGAACCGTTGGCAGCAGACGAACGGTGAACGGAAGAGTTCGAGACAAGGATCCAGCCTCCTTTAGGGAGGGCTGGTAGGGACTAAAAAAAGCGGGTTCGCCGTACCCCGATCAGGCGGAAATGGCAAGGCATTTCAAACTGGCCTGATATTGCGGTGTACGATGTCCGACACTTACAACGCTGAAATGGCTACATATATTCCACGTACACATTGTCTTACACCGGTGTCGGACAATGTGTACGAATTGTAAGACACCGTATACACCGTGGTTTTAGTGCTACGCTGCTGTATTTACGAGACAAACACGGCGGCGCAGCCGCGTACGGTGTGCAAATCCTTAGGGACTGTCGCGGTGGTGGTGGCATCATGGCTGGATGTCCGATCATTGGACTGGGTTCCGGGAGAGTAAGCGCCGCAGGCAGGCGACCACCGGACTGGACCGAAGGGTATTGGGCGGAGCAGTCCCGCCCCACGACGGACCTGGCCGAAGGTCAGTGTCCGTCGCCTCATGCTGGTCCGGTAAAGCCGGACCAGCGAGCGATTATGAGTGTCGCTATTGTGCCGGTGGAGCGGTGCTGGCATCGTGGGAAATGGAGGCCGATCCACGATCAGAAAAGGCAGGTCATATGGCACGGAGTATCGAGCAGGAACGGGCACAGCTTGAGGCGGACGAACAGCGGCTCAACGAACGCCGCAAGCAATTGGCCGATCGTGAGCGTTCGGAGCTGCTGAAGGAGGTGGAACGGTCGGGGTTGATGAAGGCCGATCCTGCTCAGTTCAGCGCGATCATTGGAGCGATCAAGAAACTCGGGATCGCCGAGACCGTGAAGCGCCTGACCGCGTAAGCGGGTCAGCGCGAAAGCGGGCTCAAGCCCATCATGCAAATAGAAGGGGAGCTGCCGTTAGGCGCTCCCCTTTTCAATGCTTGGGCCGAGTTGGCGAAGCTTCGGTCCATTCAGGCATAAGAATGGGGAGCATCGAGGCGAAGCCCGATGCTCCCCGACGCGATGGCGACTGGAGGGAGGCTATCCCCAGACCATGCGTATCCCTTCACTGGTGTCGGCCTGAGCAGCGAGGGTGTCGAAGCGTTCGAGGTAACGACCATCGAGGCGACCAAGGTCGCGGCGAACATAGGGCTGGCCGAGTGTTTCGCGTAGTTGCTCGATGGGCATGCTGCCGCAATTATCGTCCGAAAGTCGTAGCGCGTCGAGGACGTGGAAGGCGTTGCCGTTCGCGAGATTGATCTCCGCTGCGCCGTCCGGGGTGCTGGCGACGCGCATCGTGATCGTGCGGGTCGCGTCATCGTGCCAGAAGCGCACGTTGAGGCCACGGAACTGGGCTTCCTCGACCACGGCGATGACACCCACATCGTGATCGAAGATCGCGCAGATCGACGCGAGCGACCAGGGGCAGACGCGAGCTTCGAACGAGCACGACACGAGCGGGTCATCATCCTCGTCTTCGAGCAGCTGGCCACGTTCGCGGGCGAAGGCGCGGAACGCGGCAAGCTGGCGGGCGGTGATGACGGCGGGCGCGGCGTCGGCTTTGCGATCGACGCTGAGGAAGAAGGTGATCGACATGGTCTGTCTCCCATTGGAACCATCATCTCCGGTTCCCCTCCCCCTTCCGATCCGTCAGGATCGGCATGGTCGATCATCCTGCCACGGGGTCGGTCCGCAGGACCGGGTGCCCGAGCGATGCGTAGCTGGTGCTCGCAATGCGCAGGCATTGCGGCACCGCGAGCGAGCCGGGCTTCGGTCGGACCGCGCCGGTCGATGCGTAGCGAGCGCGACACGCGGAGGCGTGGCCGCGATGCGAGCGAGACGGGCGCGGTCGATAAGCTAGCGCGATCGCCACCGCGATGCGTAGCGAACCGGCGATCCGAAGGGATCGCCGTGAAGCGAGCGAGCCGTGCCGGTCAGCTCCTGCCCGATGGCATCGGCACGGTGCGATGCGCAGCGGCAGCGCAGGCGATGCGACGGCATCGCCGCGCCCGCCAGCGAGCCGTGCCGATGCGGCAAGCGACATGCCGGGTGAGACGCGCCGGTCGATGCGTAGCGAGCGCGACATGCGCAGGCGTGGCCGCGATGCGAGCGAGACGGCGTGGCCGATCAATGGGTGCGATCGGCACGGCGCGATGCGCAGCGGCAGTGCAGGCGATGCGACGGCATCGCCGCGCCCGCCAGCGAGCCGTGCTGATGCCGCAAGCGTGACGCCGGGTGAACCGCGCCGGTCGATGCGTAGCGAGCGTGACACGCGCAGGCGTGGCCGCGATGCGAGCGAGACGGCGCGGTCGATAAGCCAACGCGATCGGCACGGCGATGCGTAGCGAACCGGCGATCCGAAGGGATCGCCGTGAAGCAAGCGAGGCGTGCCGATTGGTGTTCAACGACGATCGCCCGTCGTATCGGCCGAGGCGTAGCGCGCTGGTCATCGCATTCAGCGATGACCGCAAAGCGAGCGAGGCGATGCGACGGGTGTCGGTATCGACCCCGGCACCGGCGAGGCGTAGCTGGCAGTGGCAATGCGATGGCATTGCCCTGCCGCGAGCGAGCCGTGCCGAGCGGGCAACGTGGCGTGATCGACCGATAGGTCAGTCCCACGCGGCGCGATGGGGCTCGATGCCCCGGAGCGCCGCCCAGGGCGACGTAAAAAAGGGGAAGGACTCCGGTTGCCCGGAGCCCTTCCGTGGGTGCGTCAGGCGCGGCGGCTGCGCTGGCTCGGCTGCACCGGTGCCTGTCCGTCCTTGCGGAAGACGTGGAGCGGTACGCCGGCGGTACGCAACTTGCGAGCGAAGTCGATCTGGACGCCCGATCCTTCGCAGACGATCGCTTCGACGGGACGCAGCGAGGCGATGCGGTCGTTGCGGAGGAACCCGCCCCGGTTGCCGTGGCGCTTGTCGAGGAACATGCGCACCAGCTTGACCTCGCGCGAGGCCGCCCACGACGCTGCGATGGCGTCGGCACCCTTGTTCATGGCGGTGGTCATCAGGACCATCGACGGGATGCGACGCTTGATCTGGTCGAGGCGTTCGAAGAGCTGCTCGTGGTCGTGCCATTCCATGCCGCCCGAGAAGGCGACAATCGGGCCGCTCGGGTTGTGCTCGTCCCGACGCTTTGCCGCGCGCGCCGCCAGATAGTCGGCACCGTCGATCATCGAGGCGGTCAGCTTGGACGACACCCGGCTGCCGCGGACGGTCGAGAAGGGCCGTCCGGTCTCGACGCGATACACGTTGCCGGCGTGGTCGCGCATGCACCGCATCGCCTCGGCGCAATTCTCGAGGGTCTGGCAGAGCAGCTGGGTCTCTTCGAGCTCCACCGCGTAGATCTCCGAGGGGTCGTAGCTGCGCACCAGGTCGCCAAGTTTCTTGGCGGCGTCATCCTCACGGCCCTCGATGCGCTTGGCCACCATGTGGAAGCTGTTGACGAAGCCCCATGCGAGGTCGGCGGCGAACTCCTCCATGCGAGTGTCGCGGAACACGTCGAACATCGTCGCCAGCATCTGCTCGACGGCGTGTGCGGCCTGCTCCGGGTCGGGCATGTCCAGCTTCTCGGCTTCGCTGACGATGGAAAGCTTCGCCATCTCGCTCGCCTCGATGAACGCCCCCTGATAGGTCTCGGTGGTGTGCTCGTCGGCGCGGCGCTCGTTGATCGCGCGGCCCATGTCGTTGAAGTTGCTGTACTTGGTCATGATAGCCTCCATGAGTTGAAAATCTCACCTTCTCTCGGTGAGGAATCTCATCCGGCATGCGGCGGTCAGGGCGGTCAGGGACGTTAACCGGGAAGCCGCGGCCCGCAGGGTCGCGGACCCCGGTTAACGCTCGCGCGCGGGGGAGCCGATTTTCTCGTGGGGCCGCCTTCTTCAGGCGGTCGCGCGTGAAAATTGGGGGGACCGCGCGTCCTTGACGGCCCGCCAACCCCGCATGCCAGACTTCCTCATCACAGAGAGAGAAAATATTATGTTGTGGTGGGCACGCCGGGTCGGACCGAGCACGGGCGGCGGTGATGCGCCGGCACGGCGCAGCGCCGTAGAGGCAGCGCCAGTGAGCCCGAGAGGGCGAACCAGCTGCCGTCGCCCGCGCGCAGGACGCCCGGCGCCGGCATAGGGATCGTCACCCGCAGGGCGGAGACCCCGCCAGGGGGCTCCGTGAGGCCCGCCAGGGCCGAATAGAGCCCGGTCCCGCCCACAAGGCGGGACGCCCCGCCCTGCTCTCCTACGACGCTCTCGCAGCCATCACAGCAGGCACAGCAGGCACAGCAGCACAGCAGGATCAGTCCCAATCATACTGACCGCCGTCATCCCCGATATCATAATCCGGCATTTCCTGGATTCCCGGATCATCCGGGTCGCGGTTGGCATCGGCGTCATCGGCGTGCGGGTCGGTGATTTCCGGCTCGACGGCGCTGTCATCGTCAAGCCAGCAGGGACGCGGGCAATGGAGCAGCTGGTGACCGCGATGGACGAAGGGCTGGCCGTTCATCAGGACGGGTCGCTCGGCGAGACGCCGGCAGGGTTCGTTGCGGCGGTTGCGAAAGCCGCACGGCACCGCCAGCGGCGCGAGCGCGACGGCATCGCCGTCGTGGTCGCCGCTGGCGGGTGCCGGCTCGTCGACCCGAGCGACCGGGGCCGGTGCCGCAGGTATCGGCTCGGGCGCGAACGGGTCGCCGTCGAACATGTCGCGCTGGACGGTCATGGTGCCGGACCTTTCAGGTGAGCGCGCGCTGGCGCAAGGCCGCGGTGCGAAGCACCGTGGGCGAGGCGTCCTGCGCGGGCGATGATGAAGCATGCGCGAAGGGCGACGCCCGCAGGCGCCGCCCGGTTCGCTGGCCGGTCAGTAGAACTCGGCGCGATCGGCGATGATCTCGCAGCCGTAGCGGTCGTTGCCGTCGCTGTCCTGCCAGCGGGTGTAGTGCAGGCGTCCCTCGATGGCGATGAGGTCGCCCTTCTTGCGGTTGCCGGCGATCGCCTTGGCGAGGCCGTTGAAGCAGGTGACCTTGTGGTATTCGGTCTCCTTGACGGTGAAGCCGTCGTCGCCTTTGTAGGTGTGGCCGTCCTTGTTGAGCTTCGGGCGATCGGTCGCCACGAAGATGGTCGCGACGCTGGTGGCGCGATTGACTTCGCGCAGTTCGGGGGTGCGGGTCAGGCGGCCGACGAGGTTCACGTTGTTCATGGCATTGCCTCCTTGGGTTGGTCGGCGGTCCGTCCGCCGGTGTCACCTGAAGGGCGTCGCGGTTCGGGGCGTCGCACCGGAGGGCGAGCTGGGCCGGCGCGCAGGCGGCGGGCCTGGTCGACCGGAGGGGAACCCCTTTTGCAGGGGTGGTGCGGGCAGCCGCGCGAAGCGCGGCAACACGGCCCTGCCAAAGGGGTTGCGAGGCCCCGGGGCGCGGCGCAGGTGACACGAAACGGCGGATGGGCCGTCGATCAGCCCAAGGTTCCCGCAGGCATTACCATGGACAAACCTCGTGAACCGCTCATGTCGGTCGCCTGACCCGTACCCCCGAACGACCCGGCGCGAAGGCAGGCGTGCCGCCAGCGTCGCTCGCTGACCGACGTGGTGCCGCTCCGAAGCTCGACAAGGACGGCCGCGCCCGGGCGACGACGCACCGGCAAGGAGACCGGATGCCGCAAGGTCGCCCGACGGCCGACCCTCGCCAGGGCGATCGCCGGCAACCGCATCGGACCTGGGCGTCCTCATCGCCATAGGGGGCAAACGCCTGCCGATACCCGCTGGCAGAACAGCGACGGCTTTACGCGCCGCCCGGCTGCGGGATCATCGCCGATCGTGATGATCTTTCCACTCGGCCAGCGAACCGGGCTGTGTCTGCGGGCGCCGCCCTTCGGGTTGGCGAGGATCGATCGCCTACTCGGTTCGCCGGGTGGGGGTGATCCGATGCTCGACGATCAGCGCCGCGACACGTTGTACGATGCGGCTCGGCACCTCGGCGATGATGGTGCTACCGTCGTTACCGGCGCGAACGTCGGGTCCGACCCATGCGAAATCGTTCACGTCGTCCCACACGATGCGTGATCGGTCATCGAGGCCGAAGGCCTCAATGAATCGCGGCGGCAGAGGGATGGATGCAGCCGGTGAATAATCGCGCGTCGTCAGTGGCACCATCAGGACACGGAGCCTTCCGGCTGAGCGATAGCTGCCAACCACCATGCAGGGGCGGAGTTTCGAGCCGTCCTCGTCGCCCCGGTTATGTTCATGCCGCCAGAGGTAGAAATACCAGATCAGGTCACCGGCTTGCGGTTCAATCGACGTACTGATCGTTCTGGACGGACCCGGCGCTGGGCGTCGCGGTCCTGATGGCGTGGATGGCTTCATCGCTCAACTCCTGCGGCGAGAGCGCGAGGTGATCGAGGCGGGACAAGCGTTCGAACTCGGAGGCGGGTAGCATGACCACGCGGGCAGCGCCGTTGCGCTCGATCGCGATCGGATGCGTCATCGCCTCGTCGTAATAGAAGCCGAACCGCTTCGACACGTCGGTCGATCTGGCCTTTTCGATTGTAGGGGTCATGGTTTCCCTCATCTTTCGTTACGCGGCCGGGGATCGATTAAGCCCTGCGTCCCTCCAGGATGGGACCCTCATCTGGTCCTGCCAATGTTGTAACGGCCATCTTTCTGTTACATGGGAATCCGTATCTTCCGTAAAACGGAAGACAATCCGTACACCACGGACCGCGCGGCTGCAACAGGCACTAACGGCAACAGGGACCGCTTCGGCGATGAAGCGATCCCCGTCGAGGTGGCGATACGGGCGACGCGTCAGCGCCGCCCGATGCCGGTCAGACCCTCTCGTCGACCGGCGCGGTGCTGGCACCCAGCCCGTCTCCGGTGTCATCGCCTGCGCCCGAGGTCGCCACGTCACGGCCATCGGCGGTGAAAGGCAGCGCGGGTTCGCCATCGTCCGCCTTGACCCCGAGCGCGGCACCGACGTCGCGGCGCTTCTGGGCGCGCTGCCACACGACGTTGTACGAGCCGTCGTCCTGGCGGAAGGCCGAGACCTGGAGCGGCGCGGCGAGCGACGGATCGTCGATGCGGCCGTTGAGGAACGCCTCGCCGGTGTTGTTGGAGGTGAGTTCAAAGAACGCGCCGACCTGCACCCACGTCCGGCCCGGGGTGAGCGCATGGATCTCGTAGCGCGGGGCGCGCGGATTGGACGACTGGACCGGCTTCAGCGCGATCGTCATCGCGACCGCGAGGGTGGAAATGCGGCCCATGAAGATGCCCGCGTCGTTCTGCTTGATCTGACCGATGTTCATGACGTGTCTCCTGATGTCGTGCTGGACCCCATGTCCTCGACACCGATCTTCAATCCTCCTCCCCTCCCCGGCCCTTCGGCCGGGCAGGGCGCGATGAGCGCCCCTCACCGACCGCGTTCTTCACGCGGACGGTGGTGCGTGCGGGACGCGGATCGGGCTAGGTCAGGAGGATGTGCCGATGGCGCTGTTAGCTATCGGTCTCAGGCTTTCCCGGGACGATGGAGAGCGCAGGCGGTTTGAAGCCACCCAACCGGAAGTGCTCACCGATCGCGGCGAGGTCACCTAGAGCATTGTATTCCTGAAGCGTCAGCACGACGCTTTCGTTGTCGTCGGCCGAGAATATCGCGCGCGGACCATGACCTGGCCAGACCCGAACCTCGGGCGAGAACGACCCGGGCGAGCCTCCCGACCACGTCCTGAACGGAAGGTCGTTGGTGCAGCAGAAGTCCTCGATATCCTCGATATTGCCGTTCTGGACCTCGTGAGCATGGAGGCGCAGGGGTTCGCCGGATGTAACGGATTCAAGCGGTTCTCCCCCCCATTCGGTCGAGAGGCCGTAGAAATCGGCGAGTTTGTACAGTTCGGGCAGTCGATCGGCGGGAAGTTTCCCCCCGATCGTAATGGAGACGGAGACGCGGTCGGCCATGTCGGGACCTCGTGATGAAGTGGACGTGCCGGTCCCGCGAGCGGTGTCATCACCATTCGCCCGGCTATCCATTCATCACCCCCTTCCCTTGAGCGTGGCCCAGGTTCGAACTGCGATATCCTGTGCTTATACGGCGATAAAGCGAAGGAATAGCTAAATTATCGATCCGATACGGTGTTGAATCGGGACTGGAGCCCATGAAGCAAAAAAAGGGCGACGCCGTGTGCCGGCGTCGCCCCGAGTTTCGGCGTGCGGGAGCGAAAGGGGGCGCGCCCGTGCGCCATGCGGTGCCGTGAGGGAGTGCACGGCACCGGGGGTGGATCAGGCGTCCTCGGCGACGCGCTGGCGGCGACCGCGGCCCTTGCCGATCGGCTCCTCGACCGGGGCGGTGGTTTCGCCCAGGCCGTTGTCGGTGGTGCCCGCATCGTGATCGGGGCCGTTGCCGACCGGGCCGCCATCGGCGCCGAACGGCGGCGACAGATCGTCATCCGCCTTGACGCCGAGCGCGGCACCGACATCGCGGCGCTTCTGGGCGCGCTGCCACACGACGTTGTACGAGCCGTCGTCCTGGCGGAAGGCCGAGACCTGCAGCGGCGCGGCGAGCGACGGATCGTCGATGCGGCCGTTCAGGAACGCCTCGCCGGTGTTGTTCGAGGTGAGTTCGAAGAACGCCCCGACCTGCACCCACGTCCGGCCCGGGGTGAGCGCGTGGATCTCGTAGCGCGGCGCGCGCGGGTTGGACGACTGGACCGGCTTGAGCGCGATCGTCATCGCGACGGCGAGGGTGGAAATGCGGCCCATGAAAATGCCCGCGTCGTTCTGCTTGATCTGACCGATGTTCATGACGTGTCTCCTGTGATGTCGTGCTGGACCCCATGTCCTCGACACCGATCTTCAATCCTCCTCCCCTCCCCGGCCCTTCGGCCGGGCAGGGCGCGATGAGCGCCCCTCACCGACCGCGTCTTCACGCGGACGGTGGATCGTGCGGCAGGCGGACCGGGCCTGCCGATCATCGGCCGATCTTGTCGGTCAGGGCGGTGCCGATATCGGCGTGTGCCGCGGCGAGCGCGCCGATCGCGCGGCTGACGACGTCGGTCGCCTCGTCGCTCGGATCGATGCACCAGCATTTGCCGGCGTGGCGGATGTCGATCAGCCGGTCGGACTTGTTGTCGATCCCGAACGTGTAGCCTTGACGCTGGTCGAAGCCGGCGACGGTGACGTCGGTCGTTTTGGCCTTGATCGTGACGACGGGCGCGACCGCGGGGGTCAGCAGCACGGTATCGCGCGGCGTTTGCGCCTGTGGGACCAGCGCGGGTGCGGGCGGCTTGCCGAGCGACGGCATCTTCGGGATCGGCACGAGGCCGTTCACGGCGTCCTGCGCCATGTCGGCCGCCATCGCGGTCGCCATGAAGATGGCGGTGCGCGCCAGATCCTGGGCGATGGCCTCGCGGTGCGGCTCGGTCAGCGTGGGGAGGAGGTGGCAGAGTTTGGTGTCGAGCGCGAAGGCGACGGGCTCGGCGTTGGGATCGATGCACATGATCGTGACCTTTCGGCAAAATGCCCGGACCCCATGTCCAGGATGCCGATCCGGTCCCTCTCTCCTTCCGGCGCAGCCGGTGCCGGCATCGTCGCGAGGCGATGCCGTGCCGTTCAGCGAGGCGGTCGCGGATGTCGCATGAGGCGCTTCCGGGCGGCCGACAGATGATCGATCGAGCGTTGCAGGAAGAAGGCGTGCGCGCTGTCGGATTCGAGTGTCCCCAACCGGCGTTCGAGCGCCGTGATACGGTGGTCGATCGCATCGATCGTCAGCATGATATCGTCGAACGAGAGCGCGACGACGGTCTGCGGATAGGGATAGGGCAGCGCCGGCGCGACGAAGGCGAGGAAATGCGGCTGCACGGGCAGGTGGTGTAGCAGGGCGATCGCGACCGCGCGGCGGATCTGGCAGGCGTCGTGAACGAGTTCCGTCAGTAGCGTGTCCATCGCCATCGGGCGGACAATCCTCAGCGCGCCGGGGTCGAGGGTAACGGCGATCGGATCGGTCGAGGCGAGGCCGATCACGCCTTCCGACAGGATGGCGAGAACGTCTCCTTTCTCGATGCAGGGACCGTCATCGAGACAGGCGTCATGCGCGGCCTCGCTGGTGTCGAAATAATGGACGCGATACATGGGCTGGTCCCTTTCTGCTGGGTCAGGAATATTCCGGGCGACGTGCGGGAAACCGCGTGAGCGGGAGGCCGGAGAAGCTGAGGGCGCGGAAGCGTCCGCCGGTGTAGGCAGCCGAATCCACCGGCGGGCGATGCCGCTGCAGGCGCTCGAGCAGCTGGTTGGCGCGGCGCATCGTCGCGATCGCGGCCGCGTCATGGTAATTGACGGCGACCACGCGGACGAAGGTGCCGGTGTCGTACCGTAGGGTAGGCAGGGTGGCGTCTACGAGAGAACACCCCACTGCCCCCCTCCGAACCGGACGTGCAACTTTCACTGCATCCGGCTCTCCGCTCCGGGCACTGTAGAACGAAAGTC
>NZ_JBDZDK010000044.1:0-23502 GCF_040049155.1 Sphingomonas silueang | reverse complement strand
GCAATGTTCTGCTTCGCTACGCCCTACGGGCTCCGCTGCGCAGGCCATTGCTCAACCCGCGCTCATGCGCAACAAAGCTGCCGGGCTCTAATCCGCGCTGGTGGAAACCAGGGGGTCACGTCACTCACCTTCTCGCCAGCATTGAATGGAAAGGGGATTTGCCTGTTCTCGAGGTACAGTCGCATCGACGAGCCGATCGTCCCGGTGAACCAGTAAATCGAGATGTCCGTCAAAATTCGATCGATCCCGAAGTTCGTTTCCATGTCAGGCCGATTGTCGCCCCAAGCATGGAACTTCTCGACGATCCACGCGGCGAGCCCGGCCGGTGAATCGTTGAGACCGTAGGCCAGTGACTGCGGTTTTGTACCCTGGATCGCGCCATAAGCGCCTTCCGACCTCGACCATGCCGCCGACTTATCGAGAAACGCGGTCTCCTCGGCGGTTTTGGGCGGCTGCCCCGTTCCGGTTGGAGGTTCGTAGCCGCGTGGGATGAAGTTGAGATGAAGCTTCGAGACCCGGTGCGGATTGTCGATCGCCATCCAAGTGGCGACACTCGCCCCCCAGTCGGTTCCCTGCACGCCGAATCGATCGTAACCAAGGCCGGTCATCAATTTCGCGTACATGGCGGCGATGCGCCTAGCATTCACTCCTGCCTCTTTGGGGGCGTCGGAAAACCCAAAGCCGGGCATGGATGGGACGATGACGTCGAAGGCGTCTTTCGGATCGCCGCCATGTGACCCAGGGCGCGTTAACAGCGGGATCACGCGCTCGAATTCGGCGAACGTTCCTGGCCAGCCGTGATTTAGGATCAAGGGTATGGGTGCGGGACCTTCGCCACGCTGATAGACAAAATGTATCCCCAAGCCGTCGATTTCGGCTTTGAATTGCGGCAGCAGGTTGAGCCGGGCTTCTTGCTCTCGCCAATCGAAGCGGTCGCGCCAGTAATCTACCAGCCCTTTGAGATAAGGAAGGTTAGTTCCGTCGGACCAGCCGGCCTTATCGACACTGCTAGGCCACCGCGTTTCGCCGAGCCGTCTCTTGAGATCGCGTATCTGTTCGTCTGGCACAGCTATGCGGAATGACCGTGTGCCTTCGCGACCAGCGCCGAAAGAGCCCGGGAACGTTGCACCGAACGCCGAGCCGGCCAAGACCGGACTTGCCAGCGCCGCGGCCGCTTCGACAAAAAAGGCACGCCTGTCGAGCATGATCTACTCCTTATCAAGCAGGTGTGTAACCTCGCGACGCCGCCGACAGTGGAGGCGAAGATTGATCGACAAGTGATCCTTGCCGTTTTTTGTCTTGCTGGACCGCCGTCTTCAGGAATTACGTTATTTCGTGACCGTGCAGGGTCATCAGGCGTAGTGCCTCTGATCGGTCCCGCGCGGTAGGTCAGTGGAATGCTACACAGCGTCGCAGGATCGGGAACGACGCATGTTTGGTGGCCTGAGACGTCTCGGCTCACCGCTCGGAAGGGGGAGCGAGCCCAATCCAGCACTCGTCACCCGACCGGAGCCGCTCCTGCGACGAAGGATGCGCCGACAGATCGATTGTTCAAGCGGGCAGTGATCTTAGGGCCGGATCGTGCTGCCGCTTGGATTGACCTCTGTTTCTCTGATCTTAGCAAAAGCGGCGACCGCTGCGATGAGCGCGAGGACGCTCCCGGTCCATGCCGCATGGACGACACCGTTCAAAAGAGCGGTTTGACCGCTTTTCGCAGTCGGAAGAACGAGGCCCAGGAGAGAGGTGGCAACCAGTCCAGCTACGCGCGATATCGCGTTGTTTAGTCCTGACGCGACACCGACCAGGCTATTGTCGACGGCATTCATGACTGCGGTGGTGAGCGGCGCGACCGTGAGCGCCATGCCGAGGGAAATCGTCGCGAGGCCGGGAAGAATGTCGCGCCAGTAGTCAACCCGACCTTCCGCGATATGCGCGATGAGAACAAAACCTGTCGCGACGATGAGAGGTCCAATCGACAAGCTCCGGCCAATTCCCCACCGTGCCGCTATACCTCCGAGAGGCCGCGACAGGGTTCCCATCACGAGCGGCAGAGGCAAAAGGGCCAAGCCTGCTTGTGTCGCGGAGTAGCCGAGCCCGTTCATAAAAAAGAGCGGGAGGAGAACCATGACCCCGCCAAGAGCGCAGTACAGCAGAAGGGTCAGGACTGAGATTCCAGCGAAGCTGGCCGAGGAAAATATCGCAAGCGGCATGATTGCGTTGCTTTGCTTGTGCCGCTCGACCCATAGAAAAGCCGCGGAAGCGATCACGCCGACCACTGCGCCGCCGACGACGAGAGAGTTCGACGTGCTCACATGGGGAAGGTAGGTGAGCGAAACGATCAGACTCCCGAGCGAGAGTACGGCGAGAATGCCGCCGGCGAAGTCGAGCGCGGCACCGGGAGATGACGACGCGCCACTCTGGATACTTCGCGTGCCCACCAGCAATGCCGCTGCTGCTGGAGGTATGACGATTGCAAACGACCAGCGCCAATCAGCGTGGTCGACGATTAGGCCGCCCAGCAGTGGCGCGGCTGCTCCGGCGATGGTGCTTGCGGCCGCCCAGGTTCCGACGGCTCCCGCGCGTTTGCTCCCCGAATAGGCGTCGGCGAGGAGCGCCAGACTATTTGGCGCGATCAAGGCCGCGCCGATACCTTGCACGACGCGTGCGCCAAGCATGAACGCCAGGTTCGGCGCGACTGCGCAACAGAGGGTCGCAGCGGTGAAGACGAGCAAACCGAGCATGAAAAAGCGCTTGCGCCCGAGGCGGTCGCCGAGCGCCCCACCGACCAGGACCAACGCCGACGTCGGGAGAAGGTAGGCGTTGAGGATCCACTGCAGTCCGGTGGTGTCAGCACCGAGGTCGCGCTGCATGGACGGAAGCGCCACCGTGACGATCGATCCAACGGTCACCACCAGGCTTGAGGCGAGGACGGTCGCGACTATGGTGCCCGCCCCTTCCGCAAGGTTGGTGCCTGAGGCATCCCGTGCGATTAGTTCATCACAGGGGGGCGGCAGGGACATCGTCATGGGTCTGGCATCCTAGATCCGGTTGATGTCTGCTGGTCGTTGCACCGGGAATGCTGAGGGGTGCGTCGGTGCGATCGCTGGTCTCAGACGAGATCGATCAAGTCAGTGATCGTCGACGAAGGAAACCGTCCGGCGATCGCGCCATCGGGCTTGTCTGCACTCGGTGCGAGGGATGAAGGCGTCTACGGTCGAGGATCGGGGTTTCTGACTGTTCCGGCCTCGCCGTGGTCGCAGTCAAGAAGCTCGCGATCCCACCCTCCCAGCGTGGCGGCCGCACGGTAGGTGCTTTCCAAAAATGCCAGCAACGCTGCATCGCCATCGTCGGCCGACCGTACGGCCTCATAAGGCAGAATGAATTCGGAAAGACCCTGGTCCCAAGTGGCGGCCGCGGGCTGAACTTCCGCGTTTCTAAAGCCTTCTGGCGCCGGGTAGGCGTAAGAGTAGAACGCAGGTTGCGAGAACCCACCACCACCCGGCCAGAAGCCCGCGGATGAAACCTCCCGGTCGTAGGCTTCCTGTGCAACGCGGTCCGGGAGCGCCGGAATACCCCCGCCATGCTGAGGAGCTCGCCGACCCGAAAAGCGCGTGACCGCCAGATCGAAACTGCCCCAGAAAAGATGGACCGGACTGCATTTGCCAAGGAAGGATGTTCGGAACCGCTTGAAGACGCGGTCGACCGAGATGAGCACTTGATGATAACGGCGGACGGCGTCGACGTCGTAAGGTCGGTCGAGATGGTCCTCGTCGAATGGAACGGGAAAGGGTACCTCATTCGGACGGCGATCGAACTGCGGCCGTCCGTCTAAGTCGGCGATCATCGTCGTGACGGATGCGTGGAATGCCGCAACCGTCATCGGCCCGAGCGAGAATGAGGACGTGCGCCCTTCACCGTTAGTGCCGATAAGCAAGTGATTGACGAGATCGAACTCGATCTCGATGTCGGGTCCATCGGGGATGAGTGACGTCGTCACGCCCCGCGCGGTCACGTAAAACGTGGCGTGCCACGAATGATTGACCCACGGCGTGTGCGCCAGGCGGTATTTTCCGACGATCTGCATGTAGAGGTGCAGGGCTGCGCAGGTGTCCTGCCACTCAGCGTAATCGAGACTGGGCCAATTCGTGCGCAAGGCAACATCCTCCTAGTCTCGGCGCCGGGTAGATGGTCACGCGAGCTGCGATCGTAACCTTCCGTGTCTCATCCTTCGGTCGGTCCGACTAGTCGCGCATTCCGCTACGCGGTGTTCCTCCAAGCGCGACAGACTTGCCGGAATCCGGTGAACGGACTGCGTGTTGCTGAGATGCTGCCGCTTCATCAGGACGGCCGGCGTAGGGATTTCACAAGGAAATGCCGCGCAGGATCGCTTCCAGCCGCTTCTCTCCCTCCACCGTCTGGGCGCCTCCTGCCAGGCCGCCTCGGATCAGTCGTTCTGCTGCCGGCGCGGCGAACAGCCTGCTCCACTCCGCCTGTTCACGAGAGAATCCCGCTGCGAGATCAGCGGGCGGCAGCACGCGTTTGGCGGCTTGCGCCACGCCGGCGGGCAACGCCGCAATGTCGCGGGCGAGCGTGTCGATGAATGTATCGAGGTCGGATGCAGGGAGTGCCCTGTTGATCCAACCATAGGCGGCGGCCTCCTCCGCGCTGAAGACACGGCTTCCAAGAATGATCTCCAGAACGCGGCCGCGGCTCATGCGCGTGGAGAGATACTGCATCGCGCCACCGCTCGGCACGATGCCCATGAGCGCCTCGATCTGGCCGAGGCCAGCGCGTCCAATCGCACCAAAGGCCATGTCGCAGGCGGCGATAAATTCTGCCCCGCCGCCGCGCGCCAGGCCAGCGAGCTTTGCTATGGTGACTTGCGGGAGCGCGCGAACCTGTTCGCCGAGCGCTTGGAAGACGTTGAGCCCCGCTGGCAAATCGACCGCCATCTCGTCGAATGCGTGCGGGTCGTCGATCAACGTCATGTCAACGTGCGCAATGAAGAAGTCAGGAGAAGCGCTTTCGAAGATGACTACGCGCGTTTCCTTGTCCTCACGGACTGTTGTCAGAAACCTTAGTAGGTCTGCCATAAGCACCGCGTCGAGAACATTGACCGGTGGCTTGTCGATCGTAACACGAGCTATGCCAGAGGCGAAAGCGACCCGCAGCTTTTGGTATTGATCTGGCATCCAAGTCTCCGATCATCGGTCGTGATAATCATACCGCCGCTGGAGGGGGGCCAGTAGCCGCAGAACGAGGGTAGCTGTGTCGCGGGGGCGGGAACGACCGGAGGCGAGCTAGCGGAGGCGGTAGGCGACGCCGCCGGGGGATGGATGCGGCGCTTGGAAGATTCTATCCAGCTAGCACTGACGCGCCTGCGGTGCTCGCAGCGATGTTTCGACGCTTGGCCCTCTCGCGACCTGAATGAATGGGGTGGATGGCTCCCGCTCACGGCATCGAGGTGCCAAGGTGTGAAGGCTATCAGGCATTCACGAGCATATGGGAGCCACCCGTCATGGAGATTAGCACGATCGGCCTCGATCTGGCCAAGAACGTTTTCCAGGTTCACGGTATCGATGCGGGCGGCAACGTGGTTGTCAGAAGGACGCTGCGTCGCGCGCAGCTTCTACCCTTCTTTGCGAGTTTGCCACCTTGTCTTGTCGGCATGGAGTCGTGCGGCACCGCGCATCATTGGGCTCGCGAGCTGATCAAGCTTGGCCACGATGTGCGACAGATGCCGGCAGCGTATGTCAAACCCTATGTGAAGCGCGGCAAAACCGACGCAGCTGATGCGGAAGCGATCTGCGAGGCGGTGACGCGTCCGACGATGCGGTTTGTGCCGGTGAAATCGCCGGAGCAGCAAGCAGCCTTGTCAATGCATCGGGCGCGCGACCTGCTGGTCAAGCAACGGACGCAACTCGTCAACATGGTGCGGGCGCTGCTTGCCGAGTTCGGCATCAACATTCCTCAAGGTGTTCGTCTGGCGTTGGAGATGGCGCGCAAGATCGTCGACGGCGAGGCGCCTCCCGTACCAAGGGAGGCGGCAAAGATCGCCGGAAGATTGTCGCAGCAGGCGCTCGATACCCATGCGCAGCTTCGAGAGATCGATCTGGATCTCCTCGCGTGGCAGCGGACGAACGATACAGCCCGCCGCCTCATGTCGATCCCTGGCATTGGTCCGATCGGGGCAACGGCGTTAGCCGCGTCGGTCACCGATGCCAGCCAGTTCCGCTCAGGGCGGGAGTTCGCCGCCTGGTTAGGCCTGACGCCGCGGCAGCATTCGAGTGGCGGCAAAGAGAGGCTTGGGCGGATCTCCAAGATGGGCGACAAGTATCTGCGTACGCTACTCGTCGTCGGCATGACGTCGCTGATCAAAGGCGTGAAGCGAAAGCCGGAGACCGCCGATCCGCGGCTCGTGGCTTTGCTCGCGCGCAAGCCTGTACGGGTGGCCACCGTCGCGATGGCGAACCACACCGCTCGGGTAGCCTGGGCTATTATGGCAAGAGGCGAAACATACCGGGCCGGGCACCAGCCCAGGCTGGCGGCTTGATGATTTAGCTGGCTCAAACAAAGGAGATCAGCTTCACGAGGTTGCGAGAGCGATGCGATGTGATGGCGAACCGGTCAGACCGGGAGCAGGGACAACCCAGCGGACGTTCAAGGCATCATAGCCTGTTGAATGAATTGGGACCCTGCTCGCGGATTCCATCAGGGCCAGCAGTTCTTCACCGACTGCACAAACAGGCCGAACAGAGAACTGCACCCGACCCTACGTCAGATCGTCAAATCACCCTTGCAACGCGGGAGCCATCCACAGAGAGCTGTCCGGGATAACGGCGCTCTTGCCACTACTCGCGGATGAGTAATTTGGCGTTCCGCATGTGGCGACAGAGCTACTCGTTTCGTGGGGCTACAGGCGCATCTGCCGGATTGCTACCGCACATCCGGGACCAGTTCGAGAGGCGTGAGCAAGGGATCGGCTCACATGGCCATCGAACCGGGATTTGCTTGCTCGAAGGTGTCAGGACAGCCATGCAGAATTTCATCGCCAGCGTTCGCGCCGCATACGTATTTGCGGGCATCATCACTATCCTCGGTTTGGGACCCGTTGCGGGCGAAGCCAGCGCCCAGCGGTGGACGGGGAAACAAGGCGAGGACGCCCGCACCTGCGAGAGGTTCGGCAATCGGTATGGCACGCCAGCCTTCAGCGACTGCATGCTGGCCCAGCAACATCGGCGTGACACGAAGCAGCTCAGGTCGATCGAGGAATCCGAGCGACTGTCCCAGATCGCCAGGGACGGTCAGATCATGGCCGACCGGGCTCGCCGCCAGCGCTGCGAACGCAATCCTAACCGCCGCGAGTGTCGCCGCAGATACCTGTCCGAGTAACCGATGGCGACCCAGCTGACGGGTCGCCGCCATAGCCTATCCACGCGAAAGCCCCAGGGAGCGCGAGCATTTATGATCAAGAAGGTGTTTGTCGCAGTCGTAGCGATTGCTACGTTCTCTGTGGCCCATGCGCAGTCCTCACCGGAGAGCTCGGGCGCCGACCTCATCGTCTTCAACGCCAAGATCTTCACGGGCACGCGTGCGGAGGCGACGGCAACCGCGTTGGCCGTCAAGGACGGCAGGATTTACTCGGTTGGACCCGATGCCACCATTCTCGCACTGAAGGGCGCCGCGACCAAGGTGATCGACGCACATAACCGTCGCCTGATCCCTGGCATTATCGATGCACACATCCATGTGCTCAACGACCTGGCGTACAATTTCAACGTACGCTGGGACGGTGTGCCGACGCTTCGTCAAGCTTTGACGATGCTTCGCGAGCAGGCGGCCCGCACGCCCGATGGGCAGTGGGTCAAGGTGATCGGTGGTTGGGCCCCCTATCAGTTCAAGGAGAACCGCTTTCCAACGCTTGCCGAACTGCGCAACGCGGTCCCCAATCGTCCCATGATCGTGCAATATGCCTATAACGAGGCGTTCCTGAACAAGCAGGCGATGACCGCGCTCGGCGTCGGTACCAGTCGGTTCCCGCAGCTGCCCGATGTCGAAATCGAGAAGGACGCTCGTGGCAACCCGACCGGCGTGGTCCACGGTTATACGTGGCTGTTTCTTGCGCTGGAAACGATGGTGCCGCAGCCCACATTCGACGAGCAGGTTAGCTCGGTGAGCTCCAGCATCCACGGTCTCAACCGCTTCGGCGTCACGACGATTGTCGATAACGGCGGCAGATGGGCGTACCCCAAGGGGCAGCAGGTCGTGAGTGCGCTCGCGCGGGAGGGACATCTCAACGTGCGCATGCCTTTCGTGGATCTGCAACTCGGCGCAGGCGGTCCTGTGAACATGGTCGACCTGGAAATCGAGGCGATCACGAAGACAGCCCCAATCAGTCCGGGCCAGAATCTCTATCCCGACCTGGCGCATGGTCTCGAATATCGGGGGGCCGGCGAGGTGTTGAACGGCGACGTGCACGATCACGAGAACTTCGACCGTGCAGCGGTCATCATCGCGCCGGAGAAGATGCGGCGCTTCGTCGAGGAGGATGTGAAGAAGCTGATTCAGCATCGCATCCCGTTCCGGATGCATATCTCCTACAACGAAAACATCTCCCCGTTTCTCGACGCGCTGGAGAAGGTGAACGAGACGGTGCCGCTCGATGGGCTACGATGGAGCCTGGAGCATGCCGAAACCATCACGCCGGAGAACATGGCGCGGGTGAAGAAGCTGGGCGGCGGCATCGCGCTGGACGGCAAGATGGCGTTGCACGCCGATAGCTTCATCAAGCGATATGGCCGCGATAAGGCCCTCGAGACGCCACGGCTTCGCATGCTCATGGACAGCGGGATCCCACTGGCGATGACCAGCGACGCATTCCGCGCGGCGACATACAATCCGTGGGTCAACCTCAGCTGGATGGTGACGGGAAAGTCCGTGTCCGGGTCCGAGGCACTCGCCACGAACAACCGCCTGAGTCGGGCCGAGGCACTGCAGCTGTACACGAGAAGGGCGGCTTGGTTCGCCGACGCGGATTCCGAGCTGGGCGCTATCGCCCCGGGAAATCTGGCCGACTTTGCGCTGCTTGACCGGGATTATTTTGCGGTGCCGGATGATGAGATCAAGTCGGTGACCTCTGTCTTGACGGTCATGAATGGAAGAGTGGTCTTCGGCGCGCAGGATTATGCCGGTCAATCGCCGACGCTGCCTGAGACCTTGCCGTCATGGTCGCCAGTGAAATACTTCGGGACCTATTACGGCGAGAAGTGAGCAGCCAAACAGGCAAGGTGCCGTCCGCTCTGCGGTGGCCGTCCCCCTCAATCGCGATGCTCGTTCGAGAGGGGCGGCAGCAGCTACGTTTCCGGGTTCAGCTGGAAGGCTCGAGATGAGGCGGATGCGCGGAGAGAGCGCCGACGATCGCGGACCCCGCCCTGGATGGCCTGAGATCCTCATCGGACTGGCCACCTACATTTTGCTGCTGCTTGGCTTTGCCTTGCTCTTAGGCTTCCTTCCCGGCAACGATCCGGTGCTGCTGGGCATAGTCGGCTCGACCGCCGGTGGATTCGTTGGTGTCGGCGCGTTCGCGGCGGCAGCTGGGCTGAGAATTCGAAAGCTTGCCCCATTTGGGTTCAGGCCAGCGTCGGCACGATGGCTGATCGCTGCAATCGGCCTAGGGATTGTCGGTTACGGCCTCAATCTCATCATTCAATTCACCTATGCCTATTTTTTGGGGAACGGTGACCCCCAGGGGATCCTGCATGCAGCCGCCCGAGGCGGACCTGTACCGTTCGCTTTGTCTTTCCTCGGCGGCGCCGTATTCACACCCTTCGGCGAGGAAGTTCTCTTCAGGGGCGTCATCGCTAACGCGCTCAATCGCTACGGCGCGGTCGGTGGCATCGCGCTCAGCGCGATCATCTTCGGTCTGGCGCACGGGATCAGCGTCATTCTCCCGATCGCGATCATGGTCGGCATTTTGTCAGCATCGCTGTTCCGCGCGACCAGGTCCGTCTGGCCCTGCTTCGTGCTCCACTGCGTGTACAACGGCGCCAATAGCGTTGCCTCGGCCCTTGGGTTTGCGCCGATGTCGTAGCGGCGCCACCGCGGCGGCACCGCGCCGGCCTGCCTCTTGCGCTCGCTGGAGCGCGTCATCCGACGCGCAGGACCGCTTTCCCCTTGAAGCCGCGGGTCAGGAGAGCACGCGCTACGTCGTCGATTTCGTCCCAGGTTCCCAATCGACCAATGACTGGGTCCAGCGTCCCCGCGCCCAGCCGGGCGGCGAGGCTTTCCAGCAGCGGCGCTGCCTGAGTTGCCTGAGGTCTCGTCAGCTCCTCGATCAGGAAGAAGCCATAAAGCGAGGTGCCGCCAAACGCGCCGCCGCCGCCGAGCCGGAACGCCTTCGCATCGAAGGTCGTGAGTTCATCTCCGCCAGCGTCGCCGAACTGTACGCACACTCCCCGCGGAGCGAGCCAAGTCAGGGCGTTGCCGAGAAGCCGCCCCCCGACACCCTCAAGGATGAGGTCATAGGGGCCAGTACGTGCCGCCGTCTCGGGATTGGACACCACGGTCTTCGCTCCGAGCCTTCGGAGGAGCGGGACATCCCTCTCTTCGCGAGCGTAGGCCGTCACATCCGCGCCCTTCGCCGCAGCTAACTGAACGGCAAGGAGGCCCACCCCGCCGGTCGCCGCGGTGACCAGGACCTTGTCGCCGCTTGCGAGCCGCTTTTTCGTCAATGCGATTGCCGCGGTCAGGCCCGCGACTGGCAGTACGGCCGCAACCTCGAAGGGAATGTGGTCAGGGATCGGCGCCAGGTAGGTTGTCGAGACGGAGACCAGCTCAGCCCAGGCGCCCTCGAATTTCAGTCCGACCACTCGGTCTCCGGGAAGAAAGCGCGAACCATCCGGCGCTGCCTCCACCACGCCGGCGAAATCCCAACCAGGGCGATGGCCTGGCGGAGCCGCGAAGGCACCACGAACGTCTCCGCTGTTAAGCGAGATGGCCTTCACCGCAACGATCGCCTCGCCGAAGGAAGCAGTCGGTGGGGCATGTTCCTGGATCGCTAGCTTCGTTTGGCCATCGCACTCGATTACCGTCACCGCTCGCATCATTGGATCTCATTTCAGGGGAAGTGAGGGGTTTGCGCTCTGGCGCAGGCTCATGAACCTGGGCTCAGGTGCAGCCGGTCACGTCCCGACATCTCATTGCCTTGGACTTGCTCGGACAGCCGTTCGCTGTCGCTCCGCCTCGCATTCTCGTCAGCTTCTTCGATTTCCGCTTCGGCGTAGCCGAGCTCGCGAAGGCTCTGCGTACCCATGACATAAGCAGACTCGACCGTTTCCCGAATCTCGAAATCGACGCCGGCGCGGATGAGGTCGATAGAGTGATTGCGATCGTAGCTCCTGACGAGCAGCTTCGCTCCAGGAAATTCGGAGCGCGCCAGAGTCACGATGCGCAGCGCAGCCTTTGAATCGTCGACGCACACCAGGATAATATCAGCGCCGGCCGCGCCGGACTGCCGAAGCGTTTCGAGACGTGACCCATCGCCAAAGAAGACCTTGAATCCGAAGCGCGCTGCATCCCGGATTCGCTCGGGGTCGTTGTCAATGACGCTGAGTTCGACCGGTTTCGACAGCAGCGTTTGTGACGTGATTTGACCGAAGCGGCCAAAGCCCACGATCAACACGCGTCCCGTGAGGCCGTGGGCGACGTCCACATCTGCCATCGACACCTCGGTTGTGAGCAGCCGTTGGGCAACGCTCGCCAAGATGGGGATCAGCGCCATCGCGAGGATTACGACCGTTGAGAGAAGAGCCTGCTCCCGTGCACTGATCACTCCGCCCGCCGCCGCCGCCGTGAAGACAACGAAGGCGAACTCGCCACCCGGTAGAAACATGGAGGCGCGTTCCATCCCGCGCCGCCTCTCGCTGCCGAAGAAACGTGCGACCGCGTAAACGGTTACGCCTTTGGCCACCATGAAGGCGAGCAGCATGGTCAAAAGCAGCGGCCACTCGGTTGCTACGATGCGCAGATCCAGCGTCATCCCGACGGCCATGAAGAACAGACCCATCAGGAGCCCACGAAACGGCTCGACGTCGCTTTCGACCTGATGCCTGTAGCTCGAGTTTGACAGCATGACACCGGCGAGGAACGCCCCCATCGCCATCGACATGCCGGCCGCATCCATGAGAAGCGCGGCACCGAGCACCACCAGCAGTGCCCCGGCTGTCAGGACCTCGCGCGTCCTCGCTTTGGCCAGAAGTGCAAAGAACGGGTTGAGTGCCCATCGAGAAACAGCCAGGAGGACGAGTAGCGAAGCCAGCGCAATCAGCACATCTGCCCATCTGACCGCCGCGTGCGAGAGCGGCGACAAGAAGGCGACCGACGCGAGGAGCGGCACGATCATGAGGTCTTCGAACAGCAGGATTGCAACGGCTTGCTGCCCAGCGTCACCCGACATTTCGTCGCGATCCTGAAGCACGGACATGATGACCGCGGTCGAAGAGAGTGCCAGCGTGGCAGCTGCCACGAATGCGGTTCGAGCGGAGAGGCCGAAGATGAGCGCAGCGGTCGCCCCAAGCGCAAGCGTCGCACAGGCGACCTGTGATAAGCCAAGACCGAGGATCTGACCACGCATCGCCCACAGCTTCTGCGGTCGCAGTTCGAGGCCGATCACGAACAGGAATATGACGACGCCGAGCTCAGAGAAATGAAGCATGGATGCCGGATCGGTTAAGAGGCGCAACGCGGAGGGACCAACCAGCAGTCCAGCCGCAAAATAGCCCTGGACCGAACCGAGGCCGAGACGCCGGAACAGGGGTACGGCGACTACGGCTGCTCCCATCAGGGCGACCGCCGGCCCGATCGTTTGGCCGAGGCTCTGGTCAGCCATTGCGATGCCCGGCTATCGGTCGCACCATGTCCGTCATCTACACTCCTGTCTCGAGCGGGAGCGACCTCCAGGGGAAAGTCTGTGGGCACTCACCTCGCAGGTTTGGGAGTATCGTCTGCCGGTCTGCGGCGGGGGTAGCCCCGCCTTTCGTCAAGCTGTGTCGCGGAAAGCGAAACGCCGAGGCGATCGGACGCGACGGGAAGCTTGGGGCAACGCGGTCATATGGCGCGCTGGTGCAGCGGCCGCATCACCCCGAGGCCGCTACGCTGGTGTCGGTATGGCGCCCGAAGCACTCGATCAGCATCTCCGTGAGAATCCGAACTTTACGCGACGGATGCTGCCCAGGTGGTCGTACGACGTAGATGGCATGCTCTGGAATGGGATAGCGGGGCATCACCTGGACAAGAGCGCCAGAATCCAGATGCTCTTGAATGAGGTCGTTGGGAACAGCGGCGATCCCGATCCCGGCGACTGCCGCTGCAACGAGGGCAACACCGTTGTCGGCCTTGAACCGCCCTTGCGGTCGCAGCGCAAGGACCTTGTCGCCGTCGAGGGCGGGCCACGTTTCGGTTCCCTGCATCAACGCTTGGTGGGTCACCAATTCGTCGGGCGTTTCGGGCGCTCCGTGTTTCTCGATATAGGCGGGCGATGCGACGAACTTGGCGTCGATCGGGCCGATCCGCCTTGCGATCAAATTGGAGTCGGGCAGCTTTCCGACGCGGATCGCGCAATCATAGCCTTCGGCAATCAGGTCGACGAACCGGTCCGTGTAGCATGAGTGGATGTGCAGCTCTGGGTGGCGCGCCGCCAGTTCAGCGAGGACGGGCGCGAAGTGCGTTGGTCCGAACGACAGGGGTGCTGCAACGCGCAGGCGTCCTCTCAGCTCACCCGCCGGCAGCACGGTCTCTTTGGCGAGATCGATCTCGGCGACCACTCGAGCCGCATACTCCCGGAACGTCGCACCGGCCTCGGTGAGAGCCGCGCCGCGCGTCGTGCGGGCGAGGAGTTGAACGCTCAGCTCCGCCTCGAGCCGGACGAGCCGCCGGCTGACCATCGATTTGGAGATGCCGAGGCGGCGCGAAGCGGGCGTCACTCCGCCTGCATCGGCTACCTCGACGAAGGTCCGCAAATCCTCAATTTCCATTCAGCGTTCCCCTCCGTGCGACACAGCATATCATCTGACGATGCTACCGCGCCGGAACGGGGAATGGCAACACTCGAACTTAGGGGCTTCGCCTCGACGGACCCCCAGCGATCTACGAACCATTCCAGAGGAAAAGAACCGCCATGACCTTCCGCAACGGCCTCGACTCGCTCCTTCGTCCCGAAGACTCGGTGCTCGTCCTGATCGATCATCAGCCCTATCAGCTCGCGAACCTGAACAGCCACGATCCGCAGGCCGTGGTCAACCTGACGACTGCGCTGGCCAAGCTGGCAAAGGCCTTCAATGTGCCGACCATCCTCACCAGCGTGATTGCGGGTCGTGGCGGTCTCCTCTTCAAGCAGATCACCGACGTCTTCCCGGGCCAGGAGGTGATCGACCGCACCTGGGTGAACACCTGGCAGGATGAGAAGGTCGTGGATGCGGTCAAGGCGACCGGCCGCAAGCAGCTCATCATCGCGGGGCTCTGGACCGAAGTCTGCGTCGCGATGCCCGTGATCCAGGCGGCCGGCGAAGGCTGGGACGTGACCGTGATCACCGATGCATCCGGAGGGATCTCGAAGGAGTCCCATGAGGTGGCGGTCCAACGGATGATCGCGGCGGGTGCAAATCCGATGACGGTCATGGCGCTCGCCGGTGAGTGGCAGCGCGACTGGGCGCGTACCGATCATGTCGAAGCGCTGACCGAGATCCTCATCGATCACTTCGGCGGCAGCGGCATCGCCTATCTGTGGGAGCAGCAACTCCTGAAGACCCCCGTCGACGCCAACGCGGGCTGATCGCGATGGGTGGCGAGTATCGGCCGCGCGCGCTGCGGGCCACTGGTCGCATGTCGATGCTCGCCATCCAAATGCTCCAGGCCGGCGCAGCGGAGCGTCTGTCCGTAAACAGTAGCGGACACAGCATCCCTCGGCCGACCCGCAAGGGCTGGCGCCTGATCGTGGCTGCGGGGGCCTTCGCCTTCCCCTATTCGGCCAGTGCGCAGGTGTCGACCAATGTTGAGCGAGCCCCGACCCTGACCATCGAGCGCTACTCGGAGGATTGGTCGTGGCTCGCTGATCCTTCCAAACGAAAGGGCGACTGGGCTGAGCCGCTTAAGTACATCCCGCTGAACGACGACGGGGCGGTGTACCTCACGACCGGACTCGAGGCGCGAACGCGCTACGAGGGCTATGAGAATGTGAACTGGGGGGCATCGCCGAACGACGGTTATGTTTGGAACCGCCTGATGCCGTACGCGGATTTGCACGTCGGGAAGGTTCGGTTCTTCGCGATGCCCATCCTCTCTTCGATTTCGGGTACCGATCGTAAGAAGGGTCCGGCGGATACTACCGGCGTCGACATGCTGCAGGCTTTTGTCGATGTCGACTTGACGGTGCCGAGCGGTGACTCGCTAAGGCTGTCTGCAGGCCGCAAGCTGGTCTCGCTTGGATCGGGGCGCTTCATCGACAGGCGCTATGGCACTGGCGTTCCGCTGCCCTTCGATGGTTTTGAAGCGATCGTTACCGGTAAGACGCGCCAGGTAACCGGGTTCTATCTCCAGCCCGTCGACACAGGCGTAGGCGACTTCAATGATCGGCGGTCGCGCAACAAGGCGGTCTGGGGGGCTTATGCCACTCAATGGTTCGACACGAAGCACCTGAACGGGTTCGATCTGTACTATATCGGCTTGAGAGACCGTAACGCTGTCTTCGATCAGGGATCGGGCAAGCAGGTGGCGCACACGTTCGGTTCGAGAATCTTTGGCGACACCGGGGCATTCCACTGGAACGTCGAGGGTGCCTACCAGCGCGGAACATTTGCCGGCCACCGTTCGGAGGCATGGGGTGCGGGGTTCGAGACAGGGTATCGCTTTCTCAAGACCCCCCTGCGACCGGAACTCGGCCTGACGGCGGATATCGTGTCAGGCGACGGTGATCCGACGGATCAGAAACTCGGGACGCTCAATCCGCTGTTTCCCAATGGCAAATATTTCGGCGCGTTGTCACCGATTGGTCCGCGCAACCTGATCCACGTGCGGCCGTCAACCACTCTTCATCCCCATACCAATGTCGCCGTGTCTTTGACGGGGGTCGCCTACTGGCGCGAAAGTTTACAGGACGGCATCTACGCCATTCCTGGGTTCCTGGTGCGGAGCGGGAAGGGCAGCGACGCTCGATTCATCGGAAAAGAGGTCGAGTTGGCTGTCAGCTGGCAGGCAACGCCCAAGTTGAACCTGACCGCGTCACTTAGTGCTTTCGATCCGGGCCCATTCATACGCGACACGGGCCCGGCGCGCACCATTAAGATGGCCGGCGCCCAGACGACCTTCAGGTTTTGATGGGCCTTCGCGAGCAGCCAACGGGGTGCTCGCGGCATGCCGCCGTCGACAATCCGTCCGCGCTTGCCTGCTGCCGTGCGATCTCAAGGCAATTGGCAGCCGTCTCTGCCGTAACCCTCGCGAAAAGGTCCATACATGGCTGACTTCATACCGCCCCCGCCCAAAAGAACCTCGCCATTTGCGGACATGCGCGGCCATCACGTCGCGGTGCGCACGCCCGATCTGGGCGCGTTCAAGCGCTGGTACGTCGAGACACTCGATTTCCGCGTGGTGGCGGAGTGGCAGGTCGACGCGTTGTCGTTGGCCTTCATGGCTCCTCCGACGGACGATGAGTTCTATATCGAGATACTCGGCGGATCAGAACCCGCGCCGCAGGACGTGCGCCCATTCACGGACCTCGGGGGTAGCTTGTCCTATGCCGGCTATCACCACTTCTGTCTGAACGTGGCCAGTATCGAGGCGACCGTGGAGGAGCTTCGTAGGCGCAAGGTCAGGATCGTCGTCGAGCCGGTCCAAGTCGACGCGATCAGCCGCCGGATTGCCTTTTTTGCGGATCCGTTCGGGAACCTGATCGAGTTGGCTGAAGTGCTCGCGTGAGCCCATGCTTCTGAGGCGCGGTTGGTCAGCCACTTTGACCGAATGGGCGCCGCCCGAAACGATCGATCATCTCCAAATCGACAGGACCAGGCAGCGCCCGACACGGAATGGAAGGAGTAAATCCCATGGAAATAGGCATCGACAGCTTTGCGGCGATCCTACCCGATCCCGCTACTGGCGCGCTGCCGTCGGCGACCGACCGCATGGCGGACCTGCTCGATGAGGTTGAGGTCGCTGATCGCGTCGGGCTGGACGTTTTCGGCATAGGGGAACATCACCGTGCAGAGTTCTTGGACTCCGCTCCCGCCATCATTCTTGCGGCTGCCGCGGCCCGTACCAGTCAGATCCGGTTGACCAGCGCGGTGACGATCCTGAGCGCGGCGGACCCCGTCCGCGTCTTCCAGGAGTTCGCAACGATCGACCTGATTTCGAAGGGGCGTGCCGAGCTCGTTGTCGGGCGCGGATCATTCGGGGAGGCATTCCCGCTGTTTGGCCTCGACACACGGGCATATGATGCCCTGTTCGCTGAGAACCTCGAGCTGTTCCTGAAGCTCGGCGAGACGAGCCACCCTGTCTGGAAAGGTCAGTTCCGGCCTGCGTTGAGCGGGCAGGGCGTCTACCCGCGCCCGCATCAGCAGCGGCTGCCCGTCTGGCTCGGTGTCGGTGGCACGCCGCAGTCGTTCGCTCGTGCAGGTACGCTTGGCCTTCCGCTGATGATCGCCATTATAGGAGGGTCGTTCGACCGCTTCAGGCCGGCGGTAGACTATTATCGCGAGGCAGGCGCGGAGGCGGGACATGATCCCGCCAAACTCAGGGTCGGCATTCACGCCATGGGATTTGTTGGGGAATCCGACTCCGGGGCGCGCGACGCCTTCTTTCCGGGTTGGGCACATCTCACCGGCAAGGTCGGCCGCGAGCGCGGCTGGTCGCCGCCCACCAGAGCACAGTTCGACGATATGGCCGGACCAGATGGCGCGTTTCTCGTCGGCAGCCCTGAGACGGTAGCGGCGAAGATGTTGCGAGCGAACGATATCCTCGGAGGCATCTCTCGCATCACCTTCCAGATGAGCACTGCGTCGCTTGAAACGGCTGCGATGAAGAAGTCGATCGAGCTTCTCGGCAACGAGGTGGCTCCGATCGTGCGGCAACGCCTGCCGGCGGGATGAGGCTGGTTCTTTGAGCAGAGGGTGCTGGGATGGCGACGCACTTCAGGAGGGCCGGTCGGTCCGTGGTGGTTACCGGAGGCGGGCAGGGGCTCGGACGGGAGATCGCACTTGGCCTCGCCGCAGAGCGCTACATAGTTTTCGGCACCGCCGCCTCCGCGCAAGAGGTGGAGGATCTTCGAGAAGCCTCCAGGGGACGCGTTAGTCTGGCGGTATGCGATCTGAAAAACGCCGAAACGGTCAAAGCTTGGGCTGCTGGCGTCTCCGAGGCGATCGGTGCGTCAGGTCTCGACATCCTGATCAACAATACGTCCCACCTTTCGCCGGGGCCGTTGGAGATCGTTCCACTGCAAGAGGTTCGCCGCGGGTTCGAGATGAACGTGTTCGGTGGGCTGGCAGTTATAAACGCATTTCTTCCGGCTTTGCGCCTGGCTCACGGGCGGATCGTCCAGATCAACGCGTGGATTGAGGGGGCGCCTCGCCATTTTGATGGGATAGCGGCTGCTTCGCAGGCCGCCATGGAAGCGTTCTCCTCAGCGTATCAGGCGGAGTTGAAGCCTTTCGGGATCGACGTCATCGTGGCGTCGATCAGTGATCTCGAGTCAGCCGGCACGCGGGCAACCGCCTCTTTGGCGCAAATTGATCACAGCATGACGGCCGCGCAGCGCAAGCTTTACGGACAGCGGCTGCGCACGTGCCTGGAGAAGCTTGCGGGCTCTGCAGGATCTGAAGGACCGGGAGAGGTGGCGGCAAAGGTTATTGAGCTAGCGGTACAGCGCCGCACGCCGGCCAGGTCGTCGATCGATCCCGAGGCCAAACGATTGATGCTGGCCATCCGCGAACGCACCGACGCGGAATTGAAGAAGCTTTCGTCAGGGCTGGCTGGGCCATACTGATGGGAGCGCTTCACGCGAAGCGGGCCCCTACGCTGTAACACACCGGCTGAGTTCCTCTTTCTGCGACACAGTATGTCGCTTCCCGGTGCTACTGCGCCGTTTAGCGGAATGGTAAGCCGCGCTTCACCTTGGGGTGGAGCGCTGTGTGGACCGCATTCTCGTCATCAATAGCAGCACGTCGGGCGAAGGCTCGGTATCGCGCACCTTGGTCGAGGACGCCGTAAAGCTCCTGCTGGCCGCAAATCCGCATGCCCAGGTCACGCGTCGCGACCTGGGCGATGGTGCCGTCCCTCATCTTACCTCCGGCTCGGTTGCCGGTGTTCGTGCGGTCGCGACCACGGAGGACGAACTCGCCACGAGGGACCTCTCCGACGATCTGATCGCCGAGCTTCGGCAAGCGACCGTCCTCGTGATCGGCGCGCCGATGTACAACTTCAGCATCCCTTCCGCTTTGCGCGCCTGGTTCGATCACGTGCTGCGGCCGCGCGTCACATTCGCTTACAGCGAGACTGGGCCCGAAGGGTTGCTCAAGGGTATTCGCGCGATCGTCATCCAGTCGCGGGGAGGCCTGTACACCGAGGGGCCAGCCAAGGTCATCGACTTCCAGGAGCCCTACATCAAGCAGCTGCTCGGCTTCGTCGGGATCACCGACGTTGCTTTCGTTCATGCTGAGAAGGTCGGATATGGTCCCGAGGCGCGAGAGGCTGCTATCGCCCATGCACGGTCTCAGATCTCGGCCGCGGTTGCGCGGATCTCTGAAGGCGGAACCGCCGCTCCCGCGACGCCCGACGAGCGTCACGACGTCATCGACTTCGAAGGCATTCTCGATGCCAACCTCCGGCGGGTGTTCAGCGACAAAGATCCTGCGCGGCGGCTTGAGGCGATCCGCGAACTCTATGCCGATGACGCGCTGTTTTACGAAAGTGATCGTTCGGTGCAAGGACACGAGGCGATCGCACGATTGGTGTCCGGATTGATCGACCCGATGCCGGCCGATTTCATCTTCAGTGCCATTCGTCCCGGAGCGGGCCATCACAATCTCGGTCGGCTTCAGTGGCGCTTGGGACGACCCGATGGTCCGGCTGAGGTGACCGGTACCGACGTCGCCCATATCCAGAATGGTCGCATCCAGACGCTTCACGTGTTCCTGGACCAAAGCGAGCGGTGAGCGACATCGCCAAGGTCGAAACCCGATCGGAGGTCGCTGACCGACCAACCGGCACGCAACCGTCCAACCGCGGCGCTGACTTGGGATGACCTGCCTCCCAGAAATTACCCATTAAGAGCCGAAAAGGATCGATCAGCATATGGCAACCCTGACGACGCAGGATGGTACGCGCCTCTTTTACAAGGACTGGGGTCCGCGTGACGCTCGACCGATCGTGTTCCATCACGGTTGGCCGCTGAGCTCTGACGACTGGGACAACCAGATGCTGTTCTTTCTCAGTCAAGGCTTCCGCGTGGTTGCGCATGACCGGCGCGGCCACGGGCGATCCGACCAGACCGATACCGGGAACGAGATGGACACGTACGCGGCCGATGTCGCGGAGCTCGCAGACGCTCTGGATCTAAAGGGCGCGGTGCATGTCGGCCATTCGACAGGAGGCGGGGAAGTGATCCGCTATGTGGCCCGCAGCGTCCCCGGCCGTGTTGCGAAAGCCGTTTTGCTCGGCGCCGTTCCACCGGTCATGCTGGCGACGGAGCGTTACCCCGGCGGACTGCCTATGTCGGTGTTTGACGGATTTCGCGACGCGCTAGGCAGGAACCGTGCACAGTTCTTCCTCGATGTTCCCAGCGGACCATTCTACGGGTTTAACCGCGACGGTGCGGAGGTCAGCGAGGGCTTGATCCGCAATTGGTGGCGGCAGGGGATGATGGGCGGGGCGAAATCCCATTACGACTGCATAACTGCGTTCTCCGAGACTGATTTCACGGCAGACCTGCAGGCGGTCTCGCTACCAGTTCTGCTGATGCACGGAGAGGACGACCAAGTCGTGCCGATCGAGGCCTCCGCCCGAACCGCGATCAAGCTCCTGTCGAACGGCACCCTGAAGACATATCCCGGCCTTTCACATGGCATGTTCGCAACACACCCCGACGTGATCAACAGCGATTTGCTGGCCTTCATCAACGGGGAGCCGCTCGCATGAGCACTGTCGAGGACAATCCGGTCGAGCACCGCTTCGAGCTGCCGATCGACGGATCCCATGAAGTGGCGGCGGCCTACTACCGCATCGATGGCGGCACGATCGTCCTGACCCATACGATCGTTCCTGAGCGTTTCTCCGGTCAAGGTATTGGTTCGAGGCTCGCGAACGGCACGTTCGAGTTGATCCGGGCATCTGGCCGTAAGGCTGTCCTGATCTGCCCGTTCATGGCTGCCTATTATGCCCGACACCCCGAATATGCTGACATAGTGGTGCCGGAGAACTCCGATGGTTGAAATGGTCATCGACCAGCGGCGGCGTGACTTGGGCGGCGGCTTTGAAGTCGGTCGTGTCTTGCCGTTTGCAAAACGCCGGATGGTCGGCCCCTTCATCTTTTTCGACCATATGGGCCCGATGGATCTTGCTGCTGGCATCGATCGCAAGTTCGATGTCAGGGCACATCCCCACGTCGGCCTTTCGACCGTGAGCTATCTCTTTTCCGGCGAGATCATGCATCGCGACAGTTTGGGGTATGAACAGCCCATCCGCCCGCGAGAAGTGAACTGGATGACTGCCGGCAGCGGTATTACACATAGCGAACGGTTCGAGCACGCTCGCGCGTTCGGCGACCATCTGCATGGTATTCAGGCCTGGGTCGCTCTGCCGGTTGAGTTTGAGGAGACGGCGCCGGCATTCACACACCACGCCGGTAGCGACCTCCCAGCGTGGAACGACGGCGGCGTCGCAGGTCACCTTATCGCCGGCAGCGCCTATGGTCTGACGGCGGGGGTCAGAACGCACTCGCCGCTCTTCTACGCACACCTTGAGATGGAGCCGGGCGCGGTCGCCGAGGTCCCCGATCAGCATCAAGAGCGGGCGCTCTACATCGCGGCGGGCGCGATCGAGATCCATGGCGAGCGGTACGAGGCGGGTCAGATGGTGGTGCTTGACGCGGGCTCTTCGCACTTCAAGGCCAAGTCTCATTCGACGGTAATGGTGCTTGGGGGCGAGCCGATCGGCGAACGCCATCTGTTCTGGAACTTCGTGTCGTCCTCGAAGGACCGGCTCGCCCAGGCGGCCGCCGACTGGAAGGCGGGCCGCATGAAGCTGCCGGACGCAGACGATGCGGACTTCATCCCGCTGCCGGACGACTTAGCCTTGCCGACGCGTGCTGCGCCATGACCATCGCGGCTCGGACCGGTGTGGCGCTCGCGGCGGCGCTACTCCTCGTCGGCAGCATTTCGGCCGCTTCCCCATCGTCCCGGCCGACCTCCGCGCCGTCGGTTATCCGTTTCGAACTGCGGGATAATCTCGTCCGCATCCCTGTGGACGTGAATGGGCAGCGCCAGAGCGGCGTCCTCGACAGCGGGGCAGGTGCGGTCCTGCTCGACCGGCAAGTCAGCAGGCAACTGGGCCTGAGCGAAGGCGCTGCGGCCGGTGATGCCGCTGGTGGTGGCAACGAGGCAAAGGCGCTTTTGCCAATCACTATCTCCCGACTGAGTGCGGGACCGCTGCAATTCGAGAATCTTGCCGCCTATGCGATGGACCTCGGCAATCTGTCATCGTCGGCCGGTTTCCCGGTCGATGTGATCCTTGGCGCTCCAGCCTTCGAAAAGGGGATTGTGAGCGTCGACTACGCGCGCCGGCACGTGACAATCGATAGATCGAAAGCCACGCCTTTCTGCGCCGCTCCCATACCGCTTGAAATTGTGCATGCGGCGCCCGTCATCGAAATCGAAGTCCGCCCGATGAAGGGCGAACGCCCGGTTCATCTCAAAGTGCTGGTCGATTTGGGTACACGGCACAGTGCATTGGTATTGGGCGGCGCCTTTCTCCGCAGTGAAGTGGGTAAAAGGCTCCTCGAGACGGCCGTTGCGAAAGAGGTCGGCTTTGGCGTCGGCGGTGCGGTGAACGGGGCGGCTGCCCGGGTTGCGGACGTTCGCGCCGGTAGGTCGAATTTTGGGCCGCTCGAGGTCAGCCTTACTTCCAACGTCCCGGCTTTCGAGGGAACGGGCATCGATGGAACATTGGGAGTGCCGCTCTGGATTGGTGGCGTGATCGCCTTCGATTATGAAGGCCGTCGCTTGTGCATTACGCGCCAGAAGGCCGCAAGCCGCGCCCCCTCCAAGGACGTCGTAATGCAACATCGCGCCGCGCCGCGCCCCTGATCCATGGCAGCCCTCCTAACACGAGCGACCGCCTCTGAAATGTGGATCGGCGTGGAAAAGGGACCCCGGTAGCGGGGTGATCGGCGTTGAAAAAGGACCCCTCATCCCGGTGGTCTAGGCTGTTCGCTTGGCGGTGTGTCAGGCGGCGAGATCGGGATGCTGG
>NZ_JBDZDK010000043.1:0-23606 GCF_040049155.1 Sphingomonas silueang | reverse complement strand
GGTCTCGAAGCTGTCCTCGATGGCCCAGCGATGCCCTTCCACCCCGACAAGGGTTTCGATGGTTGTGCCGGCAGGGCTACCCATGTCGTGAAGAAGGCAAGGTCGTCACCGGCGACGTGGCGGCGGATCAACATGCCTCTGGTCCATGTCCCGGTTGCGCCATCGACGTATTCGTCGGCTTCGAGGTCGGCGAGTTGGAAATAGGCCCAGTCGTGGAGGCGTTCGCCCTTGGTGCCCTGACCCGCCGACAGACGCTGCCACGCAGCAGGATCGAGGTCATTTGCGATCTGCGCGGCGGTGCCCGCAACGACCGGCTTGTCACCCCATGAGCCGAAGCGATGGTCGCCTTTCACGCCCAGCACATAGCCCTTGCCGGCACGGCGCAGCACCTGCTCGATGTCGCCGACACCGTAGACCGCATCCGCCGCGACCCAGGCGAACGGCATACCCGCTGTGATCGCACGTTCGATCATCTCCACTGCCAGTGCCGGCTTGGTTGCGAATGCCGTGCCCTCCGGCACATGCGCAGCCGCCAGGCGTGCCGGGTCGGTGGTCCAACTCTTCGGCAGATAGAGGGCCCGGTCGACCAAGGCATGGCCCCTGGCCGAGACATAAGCAGCGAACACGCCGATCTGGCAGTTGGTCACCTTGCCCGCCGACCCGGTATATTGACGCCCAACGCCGCACGACGCCTTGCCCTGCTTCAGGAATCCAGTTTCGTCGATGACCAGCACCGCATCATCGGTGCCAAGATGTTCGATGGCATAGTCGCGCACGATGTCGCGCAGGGCATCTGCATCCCACCGTCCGCGCCCCAGGATCGCCTGCTGCCGCTATGGTCCGGCATCGCCCGCCGCCTCGGCGCGCATCCACCCGGTCTTGCGGCGCTCGTCGCCCAGCAGACCATCCAGAAAGCTGTTCGCCGATGCTGCCACACGTGCCTGGCCGAACAAGGGCCGCATCCGCGCCTTCACCTCGCGCAGTGACGATGACCAAAGCTCCAGTGTCGCCTCGATCGATGCTCCCGTCACCACAACCTCCTCGTCATGATGACACATTGATTCAGAACACGATCAAGAACGCAACTGTAATGCTAGGGTGCGCCGAACGTTTACAACACCCCGGCTTCGGCGGTGGGGGACGGTCGCCAGTCAGCGAATTAACACGGGCCTGGATAAGGGGTCGCCGGTGATGAATTGCCATTGCCGGTCGATGGCTCGCCCAACCGGTCGTCGCAACGCTCGGAACATGCCTTGCGCGGATCGGTGAGTATCGCCGACCGATCCGGTTCACATCAATGGATCGATCGTCCATCGCTGTCGACGCGTTGCCAAAAACGCGAGACCGCACAGCATCCATACGAGCAGCAGGATATAAGGCCGCCAATCGGTTTCGATGCCAACGAAGATCAGGAGGAAGGCGCTGGCCGCGCCACCGTAACCGGCGATCCGCATGCGGCGGTGCCCCGGCCTGAACGCGGCTGCCTGATAGATATCGGGGTAATGCTCCACCACCCGCGCAGCGGCGAAACAGATGCTGCCGTATTTCAGCAGATTGGGGATGTTCACCGCGAGGAACAGGAACGTCAGCTCCATCGGCAGCAACATGCCCGCGCAGCCGAGCAGGAACACCGTGACCAATGCGACATGCGGCGTGTGCCAGCGCGGATGGACCTGCCCCAGCACGGCGGGGAGCATCCCCGACTGCCCCATCGCATACAGGCTGCGGCTGAACATCGCGAACAGGGCGTTGAGCGACTTGCCGATCGACAGCACCGCCGCCAGCACCACCAGCGGCGTCGCCCATGGCCCCATGAAGCGCTTCGCCGCATCGAGGATCGGCGCGTCGCTCGCGCCCAGTGCGTCGCTGCCCAGCACGCCCAGCGCGACGAAGCCGACCGCGAGGTAGAGCAAGGTCGCCGATCCGATCGACAGCGCGATGCCCAGCGGGATCGTCCGGCGGCTGTCGGCGACTTCGGCGCCCGCCTCGGTCGCGGCCTCGATTCCGAAGAACAGGCCCATCAGCAGCGGCGTCGCGGCGATCATGCCGCCGATCCCGTGCGGAAACATCGGTTGCAGCCGGGCGCTATCGACCCCGCTGGCGCCGCCCCACGCCACGAACACGGCGAACAGCGCGAGCATGCCGACCAGCAGGACCTTCTGGACCCGTGTGGCGATATGGACCCCGAACAGGTTGGCGACGAGTGCCAGCGCCAGTACCGCCAGCATCGTCGGCTTCGTCGGCAGCGGCACCAGCATCGATCCATAGCGCACGAGGACCAGCGCGAGCACCACGATCGCGCCGACATTGGCGACGATGCGCGCCCAACCGATGCAGAACCCCCAGGTCGGATTGAGAAACCGGGCGGGCCAGACGAACGACGCGCCGGAGGCGGGGCAGGCCGAGCCGAGGAACGCATAGCTGACCGCGATCAGATACATCGGCAGCGCGGCGAGCAGCGCCGAGAACAACATCGCCGGGCCTGCGATCCGGGCGGCGGGCGCGATCGCCGAGAAGATCGACACGCCGACGGCGGTGCCGAGGCCGAGCGCCACAACGCCCCACAGGTCGATGCGCCGTGCAAGCGTCGCATCGGTCAACGGCCGTCCCCCGCCAGAAGAAAGCCGCGCAGGTCGCGCATCAGCATCGCCCAGCTCATATCGTCCGAATAGGCGACATGACCCGCCGGATAGCGCCGGTTGCGATAGCGCGCAGGCGCCAGGCTGCTTTGCGCGAACAGATAATCCGCCGCGCCGACCGTGGTGGTCAGGTCGTACAGTCCGGCGCCGACGAACAGGCGCAGGTCGGGTTCGGCAGCCATCGCCTGTTCCAACCGCGCCATGAACGGCCAGTCGTTGAACGGCGAATCGCCTGATCCATAGCGCCAGTCGCCGTCGCCCGGCGCAAGGACGCGATAGGCCGCCGGGTCCGCCACACCGATCCGTGCCAGTTGCCCGATCACCGCCTTGGCATAAAGGCCGGACACCGCCGAGAAGGCATCAGGGCCGATCGTCTCCCCGGCGTCGGCCGCGCGCGGCGCGGTGTAGCGCGCGTCGTAGCGGCCGAGGACCCGGCCGCTGGCGCGCAGCAACTCGACGCGGAACTGCTCCTTGGTGATGCGCAGGTCGTGGGCGAGATACCACGCGCGCGAGATGCCGGTCAGCGCGGCGAGCCGGGTGGCCACCGCCGCGCGGGCCGCCGGGCCCAGCGCGCGACCGCGAAACAGCACGGCGAGATAGGTTTCGGCATAGGACGACGCCTCGCGGGCGCTGGCCTGCGGCGTACACGGCATGCGGCGCATGTGGTGATAGCAGGCGATCGCCGCGAGCGTCGGCAATGCCACCGGATAGGTGACGACATTGTCGGGACGCTGCGACGTTTCGATCATGTTCAGCGCCTGGCCCAGCAGCGCGACGCCGCGCACTTTCAGCGTCGCATCCTGTTCGCGCAGCGCATCGACCATCGCGGCGGCGCGGATCGTGCCATAGCTTTCGCCCAGGATATAGAGCGGCGCGCCGCTGCGCCCGTGCGCCGCCAGCCATGCGCGGGCCAGTTGCGCGACCGCATCGGCATCGCCCCGGACCGATCGATAGAAGCCGGTGTCGGCATCCGGCGCGATCGCCGAAAATCCGGTGCCCGGGGGATCGAGGAACACGATGTCGGCGATGTCGAGCAGCGTGTCGGGATTGTCGCCGACGTCGGCGGCGGCGGGCAGGGGGGCGGCCGAGTCCTGCGGCACGCGTGCCCGGCGTGGTCCCAGCGCCCCCATATGAAGATAGGCCGATGCCGCGCCCGGCCCGCCGTTGAAGACGAACAGGACCGGCCGGTCGGCGTCACCCGCGCTGGAATAGGATACATAGCCCGCCGTCGCATCCGGCCGCCCCGGACGGCTCGCGACCTGAACCAGCCCGACCTCCGCGACATAGGCGATCGTCCGGCCGTGCAGCACGGTGGTCGCGTCGCTGCGCGCCTTCACGATGGGGGGCGGCGGCGCCTGTCCGAACGCCGTGGCCATTGAGCATAGCCATGCCAGTCCGATCGCCACCCACCGTATCATCCCCGCTCCCTCCTTGCGCCGCGCTGGTCGCGATAGCGGATCAGGCCATCGGTCAGCGCCTGCAACCCGTAATCGACATCGGCGCTCGCGCGGGCGAAGCCGATGCGGACATGCCCCGCCCAGCCGAAATATTCGCCCGGCGCGACGATCACCCCGCACCGGTCGGCCAGCCATTCGGAAAACGCCACCGTATCGTCGATGCCGACGAGCCGGGGAAAGGCGATACAGCCGAAGCGTGGCAGCGCGCCTGTCACCAGCCCCGCGTCGCGCCAGTGCGCGTGATAGGATTCCATGATCGGCCGCGCGCGGCGCAGGATGTCGGCGCGATACGTCTCGAACCGCTCGGGGCGTTCGAGCACGAGCGCGGCGACCGCATGCGACAGGTTGGAGACGCCGAAATCGATCTCGTCGGCGAGCGCGCGGATACGCTCGATCGGACCGGGCGCACCGACGATCCAACCGCAGCGCAGCGTGCTGAGGCCGTGCGACTTGGTCAGGCTGCTGATGCTGACGATCGCGTCCGACAGCTGCATCGCGGGCGGCGGGCGCAGCGCCGGATCGACGTAATCGGCATAGACCTCGTCGACGATCACCCGCGCGCCATGCGCCTGCGCGACCGCGGCGACGGCGGCGAGCGTCGCCTGCGGCACCGCCATGCCCGAGGGATTGTGCAGGTTCGACAGTACGATCAGCCGGGTGCGCGGCGTCATCGCGGCGCCGATCGCGACCGGATCGATCGCGAAATCGGCGGGGTCCCGCTCGAACCGGTCGACGCCATAGCCATGGGTCTCGGCGATCTTGTGGAACAGGTCGAACCCCGGATTCTCGACCAGCACCCGGTCGCCGGGGCCCAGCAGCGCGCGGTAGATCAGCGAGAGCGCGCCGGTCGCCCCGGTGGTGCACACGATCTGCGCAGGATCGACGCCATAGTGCCGGGCGAGTTGCGCCACGACATAGGGATTGCCGCTGGTGAACGCGCTGGTGTAGCGCGCGGTGATCGTCTCGCCGAACCCTTGCGCGATGATGGCGCGCAGCTGGTCGACCGGCTCGGGCACCGAACTGTCGAACAATCCGACCAGCAGGTTGCGTTCCGACCGCACCGCGCGGATCACGCGGCGCACCCAGTGCGAGTAGGATTCGGACACCCCCGCCGCGACCGGCCCGGCGGGGGGCGGGGGCGGCGTTATCGCGAATACGGGGTCGGTCGGGTCCGGCCGGGTCATCGTCGGGGTCTGCATCCGCTCATCAGGGGGACCGTCACTTCAGCTTGATCCGCGCGCCTGCGTAGAAGCGGCGGCCGAGGATGTCGCCATAGGCGATCTGGGGATAGGACGGTTCGCGGTCGGTCAGATTGTCGATGCCCAGACGCAGCGCGAACTGGCCCAGATCGACCTGCGCCGACACGTCATGGACGACGTTGCTGCGCAGCACCGGATTGGGCACCGTCTCGATCGAGGCGTTCGGCGCGGCCGCCGTCCGGTCGAGATATTCGAGCTGGTAGGTCAGACGGAGCGGCCCCTTTTCATAGGCGGCGTTGAAGCGGCCGACCCAGCGCGGCGACAGATAGGTGCCGTCGGTGCGGACGAAGGTCGTGCCGGTGACCGAGGTCGTCAACAGCGCGTTGCGCGTCGCCGCCGCGCCCAGTTGCAGCCGCCCGAAATCGCCGCCGCCCAGCAGATCGCCGAGCGCGAACTGATAGTCCACGAGGTAGGTCTCGCCGCGATAGCGCACGACGCCCGCGTTGAACGTGGTGGTGGTGCCGGTGGCGATCGTGCCGCCGGGGCTGACCCCGTCACTGTTCGCGAGCCGGGTGAAGGCGCCGCATACCGCCGCCGAAGGGTTGGGATCGTCGTAGCAGGCGGCGGCGAAATCGGCGGTCGTGAACGGCGACAGCCCGTCGGTCAGGTCGATCTCGATCCGGTCGGCGCTGATCGTCAGGCCGGGGACGACCTTCGGCTGCAACAGGATGCCATAGGTCCAGGTGTTCGAGATTTCGTTGCGCAGCGCCGTGTTGCCGCCGGTCGTCACCAACGCCCGCTGGAAATTCTCCGACGGGTCCTGGAACCGCGCCAGTCGCGCGGCGGCGCTCAGTCCCGCGCCGGTGCCGTCGGGATCGACGCCATAGCCCGGATTGGCGGCGAACAGCGCAAGGCAGTTGGCGCGGCGTACCGCGGGGTTCGGACCACTGGCGATCCGGTCGGCGTCGCACGGATCGAATCCGGTCGAATTGAGGCCGCTGGCACTCGGGGCCAGCAGCTGCGTCAGCGTCGGTGCGCGGAAGTTGCGGCTGCGCGATCCACGCAGCGTCACGCCTTGCGTTACTTCCCAGCGCAGGCCGAGGTCCCAGACGTTCTGGTGCCCGGCGTAGCTGTTGTCGACATAGCGGAACGCGCCCTTCGCCTCGAGCAGCCGGACCAGCGGCAGCTGGAAATCCTTGCCGATCAGCGGCACGACCAGCTCGGCCGACAGTTCGTCGGTGTTGTAGCCGCCCGCCTGCGCGACCTGTCGCACGCCGGTGCCGAAGCTGCCCGCGCGGTTGGCGGCGAGCGGGTCGAAGCGGGCGCGTTCGTCGCGATGTTCATAGGCGACGCTGAAGTCGGCATTGCCCATCGGCAGCGTCGCCAGCGTGCCGCCGAGCGTGGCGAGCAGGTCGACCTGTTCGTTGGTCCAGTCGATCCCGGCGCGGGTGCTGACATAGTCGCGCGCCGCCGCCGAGACGTTGCCGTCGCCGAACGGATTGATCGGCGCGCAGGCGGCATCGTCGTTGGTCGTGATCGCATCGGCGTTGATCGCGCAGACGATCCGCCCGCCGCTCAGCGCAGCGCTGACCGCGTTGCGGAAGCGGCTGTTGACCACCTGCCAGCTACGCTGCGCGCCGTCGACCCGCGCATAGCTGCCGGCGAGCGACCAGTAGAATGCACGCTCGCCGACATCGAACCCGCCGTCGAGCGCCAGCGCGGCGCGATAGGTTTCGGTACGGGTCGTCTGGTCGTTGGCCGGGGTCAGATCATAGAAATATTTGGACAGGTAGAGCGGTGCCCCCGCCGCGAAGCCCGCATTGGCCCCCGCCAGCAGCATGCGCGCCTGGGTCGAGAGGAACGGATTGGTGATCGTGAAGGGGATCGGCCCGGCATAGTTGCCCGCGTTCAGCGTGGTGTAGCTGTTGCCCTGCGGAATCTCGGTACCCGTCGTGCGGGCATGGAGGAGTTCGGTCGACACGGTGACGCGATCGGTCAGGTCGTAATGGCCGATCAGATTGGCGGTATAGCGCTCGACGCCGGTGCGCAGGCCCGCCAGGGCCTGATATCGGAAGCCGTCGCCGCCCGAGGCGAACGGAATGCCTTGGATGGCGCCGGTGTCATACCGCACGACGCCGCCGTCGGGGGCGAATTGCAGCGCGTTGCCGCTGCTGCGCGCGAGGAACTGGGGGACGGGCGCGGGGCGGGTGAAGATCACGCCATTGCGGTTGAACGGCCAGAAGGCGGCGTTGAAGATTTCCTTCACCGCCGGAATCCCGTCCGCCGGGCCGGTATCGGCCGCATTGCTGACGGTCAGCCGCCCGCGATCGGACAGCGGGCGGGCATCGAACATCAGCGTGGGCGATCTGGAATAGCCCAGATCGACCGCGATGTTGCCGCGCCCGCCGCCGAAGTTCGCTCCCGCCGTCGCGCGCAGGCTGGGCGTCGCATAATCGCCGCGTTCGGAAATGCCGTTCTGCGCATCGAGGACGAGGCCGGAGAAATCCTTCTTGACGATATAGTTGACGACACCCGCGATCGCATCCGATCCATAGACCGCCGCACCGCCGCCCTGATACACCTCGACCCGGTCGAGCAGGCCGAGCGGGATGATGTTCGCATCGACGAAGGCGTTGCCTACCCCGTCGTCCGCGCCGATGCCCGAGCCGGTCGTGACCATCCGCCGCCCGTTGAACAGCGTCAGCGTGCGGCCGGTCCCGAGGTTGAAGAGATTGGGCGCCTGAAACCCCGGCCCGCTGCTGTTGCCGCTGCCGTCGGCCTGGTTCAGCACCGGCGCGTTCGATGGCAGGTTGTTGAGCGCGTCGGCGGCGGTCACGAAGCCGCGATCGGTGATCGCCTGCGCGGTTATTTCGGCCACGGGAGCGGCCTCGTCCAGCCCGGCGCGGCGGATGCGCGATCCGGTGACGACGATCATGTCGTCGACCGGCGGCGCGGCGTCGGTCGCGATCGATGCGGCGACGGGCTGCTGCGCCAGCGCAGGCATCGCCGAGAGGGCGCCCAGGATCGCGGTCGATGCCATCAGGCCGCGGACCATTCCGAACTGTACGTGCTGCATGAAGCCCCCTTGCTGTCGCTTGCCCCGGATCGTGCGGCCTGTGCGCCGTCTGCGGTCCGTCCCTGTGCGGCAGCATAGCGCGGGTGCCGGGGTATTTTTGCGCGTTGCGGCGCGATCGGTGCGGGCAAAGGACTGACGTTGGCGCGATCATGGCAACTATGCGCAAAAATTATGCGCGAACGCCAAGGAACGCTGCAAGCTCCTTGCCGAAGCGCGCGGTTTCGCGAGGGTCTTCATACATCATATGGCCGCCGGCATAGCAGCGCAGCGCGAAGCGGCGCGGCAGGCCGCCGGGTAGCGCGGCGACCGTGGCGGCGTTGCCGGCGCAGCTGTTGAGCGAATCATACAGGCCAGTCGCGACCCACACCCGCAGCCGGCTATCCTTCGCCATCGCGCGCAGGATCCAGGGTTGCGACGCGCTCGGCGGTCCTTCCCCCGCCATCGCGCGGGCGAGCGACTCCCGGGTGATCGGCGACTGGTCGTAGCGCCACTGACCGCCGACAGCGTCGGCCGGCCCGTCGATCCCGGCATAGCGCCCGGCGGCATAGCCAAGCGTGGTGCGGTAATAAGTGAGGACGACCCGGTCGTCGGCCGCGTCGTCGCGCCGGTCGGTCCGGCGCATGTCGAAGATGTCGAGCGTCTTCCCCTCAGCGGCGAGCAGGCGGGTGCGGAAGTCGCGCGGCGACACCCACAGCGTCGCCGGATCGATCGTCGCAGGATCGAGTCCCTGATAGCGCGCGAGCGCGGCGACGATCGCGTTGCGCTGCGCCGGTGTCAGCGCGGCGGGATCGGCAAGCGCGGGGGCGTAGATATGGTCGGCCCAGCGTTCTGCGTCGGCAAGCGTCGCCACCCGATCGCGTTGCAGCCCGGGGGCGAGTTTGCCGAGCGCGAGCGCGGTCGCGGTCCGGTTGACCAGCGACAGCGCGCGGCGGCGGTTAGCCTGTGGTTCCTCGCCGAGCGGAATGCCGCCCGAGATCAGCGCGACCCCCGCGACCGGGATATGCTTCCCGACCAGCGCCTCCGCCACGCCCGACGCACGCCAGGTGCCGAAGCTCTCGCCGACGAGGTTGATCGCTCCGGCCCCGCGCCGATAGCGCCGGCGGAAGCCTTCGACGAAATCCGCCGTCGCGGCGATATCGGCGACGGTGCCGTAGAAGGCGGTGGCCTGGCCCGGATCGTCGGCGCGGCTGAAGCCGGTGCCGACCGGATCGACGAACACGAGGTCGGTCGTGGCAAGCGGGCTGTCGGGGTTGTCGACGAGCGTGCTCCCGCGCAGGACGCGCGGGCCGATCGCATGGAATTGCAGCGTGCGCGAATCGGCGCCGGGGCCGCCGTTCCACACGAAGCTGATCGGGCGGCGCGCGCGTCCGGGCAACAGATAGGCGGTGTAGACGATCCGCGCGCCCGCCGTGCCGACGCGCACCGGCACCTCGCCGACACAGGCGACATAGTCGAGCGTGCGTCCCGCGATCCGCGCGCGGTGCAACGTCTCGACCGCATCGAGCGCGCAGGTGCGCGCGGCGGCCGGGGTGGCGGTCAACGCCAGCAGCACGCCGGTCAAGGCCCATCGGATCATTGCGACACTCCTTTTCCCCTTGGGATAGCGGCGATCGTTCGGCAGGATTATGCACAGATCGCCCGTCCCCGCCGATCGCCGGCCGCGCCCGCCGTCACAGCCGTACAGGACGCAAGATTTATGCGCGGGCATTGCGATAGGCTGTCGACCGGACAGGGGGGACGCAGGGTGGCGCAAGGGGTGACACGACGCGGAATGCTGGCAGGCGGGGCGATGCTGCCGCTCGCGACGCGCGGCGTGGCGGCCGGCCCACCCGCGCTGCCCGACCGCGCCAGCTTCGCACCGATGGCGGGCGCCTATCTGGACAGCGGAACGATGCACCCGCTGCCGATCGGCGCGCGCGACGCGGCGCGGGCGTATCTCGACCAGCGCGCGACGATGGACGGGTATTTCCCGACCGACGCGGTCGAGGGGCGGGTGAAGGCGAATTTCGCCCGGCTCATCAACGCGACCCCGGCCGAGATCGCCTTCGTACAGAGCACGACGGCCGGCGAACAGGCGGTCATCGACGCGCTCGGCTTCCCGCGCGAGAAGGGGCGGATCGTCACCGACACGCTGCACTTCTTCGGGTCCTTCTATCTCTATCAGGAACTGGCGCGACAGGGGGTGGAGGTCGTGTGGCTGCGCCCGCGCGCCAACCGCATCGCGATCGACGATATCGAACGCGCGGTCGTGGCGGGCACGCGGCTGGTCGCGCTGTCGCTTGTGTCGACCTACAACGGGTTCGAACACGACCTGAAACGGGTGTGCGAGATCGCCCATGCGAAGGGCGCGCTGGTCTATGCCGACATCATCCACGCGGCGGGCGCGGTGCCGGTCGACGTGCGCGCCAGCAACGTCGATTTCGCCGCCTGCGCCAGCTATAAATGGCTGATGGGGGATTTCGGGCTGGGGTTCCTCTATGTCCGCGCCGACCTCCACGACCGGCTGCGGCGGACCCGCTATGGCTATTACCAGCTCGATCGGTTCGACCCGCATGTCTATCCGTTCGATACCCCCGCGACGAACGCCGGATACCCGATTGCCGACGTGACGCCCCGGCGCGACATGGAGGGGCTGTTGGCCGGCGGCACTCATGCGCATGCCGTGTCGGCGATGCTCGACTGGTCGCTCGACCATCTTCTGACGCTGGGCGTCGAGCGGATCGCCGCGTGGCGGCAGCCGTTGCTGCAGCGGTTGCACGCGGGACTGGCGGCGCGCGGCTATACCGTCGTCACCCCGCCCGAGAGCCGCACGCCGCTCGTGACCTGCGTGCTGGAGGGCGGGCGCGAACGGCTGTCCGCGCCGCTCAAGGCGGCGAACGTGCAGATCACGCTGTCGCGCAACCGGTTCCGGGTCAGTCCGTCGGTGTTCAACACGACCGAGGATATCGAACGGCTGCTCGCCGCGCTGCCGCGTGCCTGACTATCCAACGAGAGAACCGATGCCGATGCGCCGCCTCCTCCCCTTCGTCGCCCTGTTGCTTACCCCCGCAGCGCTGCCCGCGCAGGACGAGGGGAGCGCGCCGATGTCGCCCGCGTTCCTGCGCGCGATGGAGCCGATGGTGCCGCGCGACGCCGCCACTGCGCGGGTGGTGACGACGCAGGCTCGCATCATGCTGAACGGTCGTCCGTTCGCCTATCGCGCGATCGTCACCGAACAGCCGATGCCTGGCGCGGACGGCAGCCCGGTCGCGGTCGCCGTCAGCTATGCCTATGTCGCCGAGGGCGCGGGCGATGCCGCCAGAAGGCCGGTGGTGTTCCTGTTCAACGGCGGACCCGGCGCATCGTCGTCGCCGCTGCATATGCAGGCGTTCGGGCCGCGCCGGATGGTCGGTACCGGCGATGCCGCGCGGCTGGAGGACAATCGCCACACGTTGCTCGACATCGCTGATCTGGTGTTCATCGATCCGGTCGGAACCGGCGCGTCGATGCCGCTGCGGGGTAAGGACGCATCGCCCTATTTCGGGGTGGGCGGCGATGCGCGCGGGGTGGCGTCGATGATCGCACGCTGGCTGGCGGCGAACGGACGGAGCGCCTCGCCGGTGCTGCTGGTCGGCGAGAGCTATGGCACCGCCCGTGCGCTCGCGATCCTGAACGAGACGATGGCGGCGAAACAGCCGCTGCCCGACGGCGTCGTGCTGCTGTCCTCGGCGATCGGCGAAAGCGACGGGCCGGTGGTGTCGGACGCGATGCTGTTCCCCACGCTGGCGGCGGTCGCGTGGTATCACGGCGCAGTGGACGCCAAGGGGCAGGGCGTCGCGGCATGGTATGACGCGGCGCTGCATTTCGCGCAGACCGACTATGCCGCCGCGCTGATGCAGGGGCCGGCGCTGCCCGCCGCCGACAAGGCCCGGATCGCGGCGCGCATGGCGGCGTTCACCGGCCTGCCCGCCGCGACGATCGCGTCGAAGAACCTGCGGCTCGAACGGCGCGACTTTATGCTGGGGCTGCTGGCGGACAGGGGGCTGCGCACCGGACAGCTCGACGGTCGCGCGACGCGGGCGATCGCGCAGAGCAACCTGCGCCCGCCGTTCGACGATCCGTCGATGTCGCTGGGCATGGGCACGGCGACGCGGATCGAACGCTATCTGAAGGACGATCTGGGCTATGCGGTACCCAGCGCGTATCGCAGCCTGAACCTTGGCATCAACTTCAAGTGGAGCTGGGACAAGGAGTATGGCGGCAGCTACCGCGCGATGGCGTTCGCGCCCTATCTGCGCGCGGCGATGGCGGCGAAGCCCGCGCTGCGCGTGTTCGCGGCCGGTGGTTATTACGATATCACTACCCCGGTCTTTGCCGGTCAGTTCGCGATCGAGCAGAACGGCGTTCCCGCCGACCGCGTGACCTTCCGCCGCTATGCCGCGGGCCATTCCGCGTTCGAGGACGACGCCGCGCTGGCGGCGCTGAGCCGCGACCTGCACCGCTTCGTGGGCGAGGTGATGGCGGCGCGGTGATGCGCCAGCGCCGTCAGAACAGATATTCGTCGGCAACGTCATGGCCCGGCGCGCCGCCCGGCACCCCCACCGCTGGAGCCGGCAGCGTAAGGCGCGGAGCGGGGGCGAAGGGTTTGACGCCGAACGCCGGGTAGATCTGGGACGGGAAATAGAGCGTGCCGTCCTTCACCACCATCGCGATGCGGTGCAGTTCCTTGAGGTCGCGGGTCGGATCGCCCGGCAGCAGCAGGAAGTCGGCGAGCTTGCCGCGTGCGATCGAACCCGCCTGTTGGTCGTTCCCCAGATACTGCTCGGGTGCCAGCGTCGCGAGGCGCAATACCTCGGGGATCGCTATGCCCGCCTCGGCATAGATTTGCAGTTCGCGGTGGAGCGACAGCCCGGTCTGGTCGTCGGTGCCGGGCAACAAGCGGATGCCGCGATCGTGCAGCAGTTTCAACGTCTCGCGCACCTTCGCCATCGCGCCCGCATAGGCGGCGGCGTCGGCCGGGCCGGCGATCGGCGCGATCGCCTGACGGCGGCGGCGTTGCAGGCCGATCGGCAGATGGTCGATATAGCCCGCGACCGCCGGATTAGGCACGCCGTCGCGCCCACCCATCAACAGCTCCAGCGTCACCGCCGTCGGATCGTGCGCGATATTGCCCGCGACCATATGCGCGACCGTCCGCATCACGCGCGGCGATGCGAGGTCGAGCGTCGCGGTACGCCGCATCGCGGTCAGCCGCAGCGGGGTACGCGTATCCTCGCCCGGGGCCAGCACCCAACCCAGCATCAGCTGGTTGATGTGCGTCACCTCGTCATAGCCGGCATCGATCATCGCATCGGCATCGGCGAAGGCGGGGACGTGGCCGGTCACGCCCATCCCCAGTCGATGCGCCTCGCGCGCGATTCCGGGCACCCATGCCGGGTTCATGCTGTTGTAGATCTTGATCTGGCGATGGCCACGCGCGGCATACCAGTGGACCGCGTCGATCGCCTGGTCCATGGTGTCGGCGACGATACCGAGCCGCGCGGAATAGGGGCTGCGCCCCTCGAGGAATCCGTTGGGGGTGATGCGCGGTCCCGCCACCTCGCCCGCGCCGATGCGGCGGATCAGGTCGGGCAGGAAGGTGTTGTCGTTGCCCATGTCGCGGACCGACGTGACGCCGGCGGCGATGTAGAGCAGCGCCGATTCGAGGCTGACATGCGCGTGCATGTCGTGCAATCCGGGCAGCAACGTGCCGCCCGCCCCGTCGATCAGCGCTTCGCCGGGCGATGCGGGCGCATCGAGCGGCTGTATGCCGGTGATCCGGCCATTGGCGAACACGACCGACACCGGAACCCCGAGCGTGGCGGTAACGGAATCGAACACGCGGACGTTGCGAATTCGCACCGGCGCGTCGACACGGTGGGCGAAGCGGCGCTGGAGCGCGGCATAGCGCTCCAGCGTCAGCCGCGTCGCGAGCGCGGTGAGCGCCGGCACGTCGCGCTCATGCCCTTCGCGCACCGTCGCGCCGCCCGCCCCCAGCACCGCGAACAACGTATCGTTCGGCTCCAGCAGGATCAGCTCAGGCGACAGGTCGATGCCGCTGAGCGCATAGGCGCGGTAGGGCGCGTCACCGATCCAGTGCGTGCCGAGCGGTTCGATGCGGAGCACGCCGCCGGGCAGCATCGGCAGCGTGCCGCCCGGCACCTTCAGCAACGCGCGCGCATATAGCCCCAGCGCCCATGGGCTGGCCGCCTGCGAGACATAGAGCGCCGGCGCGCGCAGCGCGGCTTCGCCGGGGCCGGTCGCGTCGGTCCAGCGCGCGGTAGTGGCGTCGCGGGCGAAGCGTTCGTGGATGTCGCCGCCGAACGTCCCCTTGCCGTCGAGCGTCCAGCGCCGCGGCAGTCCGTCGGGGTCGAGGTCGATCGCCTCGTCCATCGTCGGCCCGCGCCCGTTGTTCTTGACGTCGTGATGGATCAGGGCCCGGTCGCCGCTGTGCGTCGCGACGACGCTGCCGACCTTTTCGCCGTTGGCGATCACCGACAGCCGCTCGGGCGCCTGCGCAAACGCAGTTCCCGGTGCGGTCGTGGCCAGCAGTGCGGCGAGGAGCAGGCGCATCAGCGGCCTGCCGTGCGATGGAGGTGCGCGGCGGCGGCAAGGTCCTGCACCGTATGGCCGAGCGATTTGTAGAGGGTGATGTCGTCGGGACCGGTGCGCCCCGGCGTCCGGCCGAGCAGCACCTCGCCGATCTCGGCGACGATATGGTCGTCGCCGATCAAGCCCGCCGCGCGGGCGACGAGAAATTCGGCCGCGGCATCGCGCGCGGAGGCGATGCTGTCGGCGATATAGCGGCTTCGCACGACCAGCGCGCTATCGACCTCGACCGGGCCGGGGCCGCTGGATCCGATGACGTTGACATGGGTGCCGCCCCGAACCCAATCGCCGAGCACGACCGGTTCGGCGGCGGCGGTCAGCGTGCAGATGACGTCCGCCGCGCCGCAGGCGGCGGCCAGATCGTCGGCGCGCTCGCAGGGCAGGTGCGGAAAGGCCGCGACCAGCGCACCGGCGCGGTCGGGATCGCGGCCCCAGACCAGCACCCGGTCGAACCGCCGGACGAGCGGCAGCGCGTGCAGATGGCTGTGCGCCTGTCCCCCGGTGCCGACGATCAGCAGCGTCGCGGCATCGGCGCGCGCCAGCGCGTCGGTCGCGACCGCCGTGGCGGCCGCAGTGCGGATATGGGTGATCTCCTCGGCATCGGCGACCGCGACCGGGCGGCCCTCGACCGGTTCGAACAGCACGACCAGGCCACGGTGGCGACGCTTGCCCGGCGCGTGGGGGTCGGCGAACACGCTGATCGTCTTGGTGCCGAACATGGCGTGGTCGCCGAGCGCGCCCGGCATCTGCGCGAAAGTCCGCCCCGGCCCCAGCGACAACATCGTGCGCAGCAGCTGGCGGGTGGTCCCCGCCGACAGCGCCATCATCGCCGCCCGCACCGCCGCGATACAGTCGGCATAGCCAAGCCCGGCACGCACCGCCGCGCCATCGAAGATCGCCAGTTCGTCGCGCTGCATCCCTGCTCTCCGCCGTGTCACCTCGCCACGTCAGCGTAGCCCGAAGGCGCGGCGAATGCTTGCCGATCGATCGCATCCATGGTCCAATCGCGATCCGTTCAATTCTCATTCGCCCGGACCCGTGCATAAACATGGCTGATACGCTCGACCGCCTCGACCTGAAAATCCTCGACCGGTTGCAGATTGATGCCGCCGAATCGTCGAGCGAGATCGCCGATCGAGTCGGGCTGTCGCAGTCGCCGTGCTGGCGCCGCATCCAGCGGTTAAAGGAGGAAGGCTATATCAAGGCGCAGGTCGCGGTGCTCGATCGCGAGAAGTTCGGCGAGAGCATGTACATCTTCGCCCAGCTCAAGATGGGGCGGCTGAGCGACGAGGAACGCGACCGCTTCATGCGTGCGGTCGAGGATATTCCCGAGATTACCGAGGCCTATACGCTGTTCGGCGAGATGGACGTGATGCTGAAGGTGCTGGCCCCCAACATGGGCTGGTACCAGAATTTCACCTTCCGCACGCTGCTGCGCCTGCCCGGCGTCCAGGACGTCCGCTCGATCGCGACGCTGTCCGAGATGAAGTGCACCCACCGGCTGCCGCTGCCGACCGCATGAACGGGGCAGAGGCGGAGCGACGCTGCGAATAGTTTATGCAGGAGGACGTGTCGTGCGGCGCGCTTGCGGCACGATTTCGCGCCGGTGCTGCGCTACGCTGGACGCGATCAACCATGGAGGCATCATGATCCCGGCCAAGTCGCGTATCCTTCTGCTGGCGGGGGCGTGGCTGTCGCTGATCGGCGCGGCGCCGGACGCCGACGATCCGCGCTTCGTGGTCGTCCTCGCCCCCGGCGCGCCCGACGCGGCGCGCAGCGTCCCGTTCGTCGACGTGGTGCTGGAGGCGCAGGCGATCCGCGCCGCGCCGGGCGACGCGCTGTTCGAGCTGCCGGTGGTCGCCAACACCGTCGTCACCAGCGCGGCGCGCCTGCAGGGGCTGACGCTGTCCGACGCGCAGGGGGCGATCGCGGTGACGGTACAGGACGTGGCCGAGGACGGATCGAACACCACCCGCCGGTGGCGCACGCCCCGCGCGGTCGACGGGGTCGTCACCGTGCGCTACCGCGTGCCGATCAATGCCGCCGGGCCGCCGCTGGCGCTGCCGCAATATGAGATGCGGACCGAGGACGGCACCTTCTCCGCGGCGGGCAACGCCTTTCTGCTACTGCCGGTCGACGGCAAGCCGCGCCGGACGCGCGTGCGCTGGGACTTTGCGCGCTATGGTGCGGGCGGGGTAGGCGTGTCGAGCCTGGGCGTCGGCGACGCCGTCACGACGGCGGCGATCCCGGCGCGGCAACTCGCCTCCGCCTATTACATGGGCGGGCGTCCCGGCGTCGCGGGGCCGGAGCGCGACGGCTTCTTCGCCGCGTGGCAGGGACAGCCCCCGTTCGCGATGGCGCCGCTGATGACATGGGCGGGGGCGCTGCACCGCTATTACGGCGATTTCTTCGGCTATGCCCCGCCGCGCTTCGGCGTGTTCGGGCGCACCAATACCCGCAATCCGGGCAGCGGCATCGGGCTGGCTGACAGCTTCGCCTTTACCTTCAACGCTACCTCGACGCCCGACGACCTGCGCACGCTGCTGGCGCACGAGATGCTGCACAGCTGGGTCAATTCGCTCGACGGATCGATGGACGCGGCGGGCGGGCTGGACCGGTCGTGGTTCGGCGAGGGGCTGGCGGTGCATTACCAGCGGACGCTGCCGTACCGCGCGGGCATGATGTCCGCCGAGGCATTCCTCAACGACCTGAACGAGACGGCGGCGCGCTATTATACCAACATCAAGATCGCGACGCCGAACGCCGACATTCCCGGGGGCTTCTGGCGCGATACGCGGGTGCGTGTCCTGCCCTATGACCGCGGATCGCTGTATTTCGCGACGGTCGACGCGCAGATCCGGGCGCGGTCGGGCGGGCGCCGCTCGCTCGACGACATCGTCCGCGCGATGCTCAAGGCACGGCGCGACGGCGGGCGGATGGACGAGGCGTTGTACCGCCAGCTGCTGAAGGCCGAGCTGGGCGAGAAGGGCATCGCCGATCTCGACGCGATGCTCGGTGGCGCGACCGTACTTCCGCCGTCCGACGCCTATGGCTCGCGCTTCCGCCGGGTCGTCCGGCGGTTGCAGCGCTACGACCTGGGGTTCGACATGGCATCGCTCCAAACGAGACCGCGCGTCGTGCGCGGGCTGAAACCGGGATCGAACGCCGCCGTCGCCGGCTTGCGCGATGGTGACGAGATTCTGAACGGCTTTCCGCAGGACGCGCTGCAAGGCGACCAGCAGGCGTTCGTGACGCTCGACCTGCGACGCGCGGACCGGACGTTCTCGCTCCGCTATCGGCCGAGAGGGGAGACGGTCGATGCCTACCAATGGGAGATGACCAACTCGGCACGCTTAGTTCCAAAAAAACGATAACGCCTTGAGGGTCCAACCGTTGTTGAAGTGTACGCCGCCAAGGCGTACATGATGCGTCGGGTTGACGGAGGTGTACCATGCTCGGCTTTCGGGATCAGATCGGCGCGATCGACGAGCGCAGCAGTGAGCGGATGAACTTCCGTACCAAGCCGCGCATCAAGCAGGCGATCCAGCAGGCAGCGGCGCTTTCCGGGGTGGATGATTCCGTCTTCACGATGAACGCCGCCTATCGCTCGGCGATGGAGACGATCGCGGCGCACGAGCGTACCGCTCTGCAACCGGTCGATCACGCACGGTTCTTCGCGGCACTCGACACGCCGCCGGCGCCTGCCGACCGGCTGCGCGCGGCGTTCGCCCGGCATCGCGAGACGATCGCCAGCAGGTGACGGCGGACGAGCGTACAAGACCATATGCTATCGAACCGCTCGATCCAGCCAGGCACGATCGAGCGGCGTTTTCCTGCGGCATATCGCAGGTCGACAATTTCTTTCGTCGAACCGCCAACAAGCTCGCGAAGGCCGATACCGTCCGCACGTTCGTGATGGTCAGTCCGGAGGACAAGCTGATCGGCTTCTATGCCACCAACGCCCATGCCATCGACTATACCGAACTGCCCGACCGGTTCGGGCGCAACCGCCCGGCGCATGGCAGCATCCCGGCGGCGTATATTTCGATGATCGGGGTCGACAGCCGCTTTCAGGGACAAGGCTATGGTGGCGATCTCCTGGTGGATTGCCTGACGCGTCTGGCCAGGGCAGCCGAGGTGTTGGGGATCGCCGTGGTGATGCTCGACGTGCTCGATTGCGGCGATCCGGAGAAGGTGGCGAAGCGCGTGGCCCGCTACACCAGCTATGGCTTTCAACCGCTGGCATCGAACGGCTTGCGGCTGTTCCTGCCGATGGCGACGGTTCGCATGCTAACCGCGCAGGCCGGAACAGAACGCGGCGTCTGAATATCGTAGCGCCCTTCCCCGTACCGCCCAGGTCCAAGGTGCGCCTGACTGCCAGGCGTTCCCGAAAGATCGATGCCTCTCAGCGGATCGTCACTACCTTGACCCCGGTGGCGGAAGCGACGTCCTTCCACGCGCGGTCGGCGGTCCAGGCAGGGAGGACGTCGCGTTTGGCCAGCGCGAGGCAGAAGCGCTCGCCGAGCGACAGGCTAGGCGCCTGGGCGGAGAGCCGCGCGGCGTCGCGGGCGAGCGCGGCGTCGGCCGGGACCAGCACGATCGGCAGCGAGCGCAGCATCCGGTCGACGACCTCGTCGGGCATGCCGAGCTTGTGATAGTGCGAGGCGACCTCGGCCATGCCGACCACCGACATCCGCGCCCCTGCCAAGGCGCCCTCGACCTTCTTCGCCCCGGCCTCGCCGCGCAGCAGCGCAAGCAGCGCGGAGGCATCGAGTACCACGCTCATTCGCCGCCCTCGCGCGCACGATCGGCGAGGAAGGCATCGACGCTGCCGTCGGGCACATCGCGGTACTGGCGGGCGAGCGCCTGTGCCTGCGCCACGATCTGTGGCACGGTGCGCAAAATCACGCCGTTGTCTGTTTCGTCGAGCCAGACCGCACCGCCGCCGGTTAGCCCTAAGCGCTTGCGGATGTCGGCGGGCAAACTCATGCGCCCGTTGGGGGTGATGTTGACTTGTACGGTCATGCGGACAGTTGTAGGTTTCCCTAAAATGGTGGACGCCATCCTACCTACAGCAGCAGCTGAAAAGAGTGGATCTGCGCCCGAAACAGTGGACGGCAGCCGCTCTGTTCCGCCACAACTCGCCTGCCTGAGCGTACCGTACCCAAAAGCACGAATGTGCGGCTAATCGGCCAGCGGCCGTACGTTGGTGATGGTGACGCCGACCTCAGCGCTCGCCAGCGGCCCGTCCGTCGTGAACATCTCCGCTTGTAGGTCAATCGCCAAGGCAAGACACGCTCGGTCACCAAGCGAAAGTCCAAGCGCCTTCGTCGACGGTCGCAGGTCGCCTATGATGAGCGCCTGGGCAGGAGAGAGCGGCCGTACATCGAGGTGCAGCCCGCCAAGAGCCTCACGTACCTCGTCGAGCGGCAATCCTCGGTCCCGAAGCTTGGAGACGACCTCGGCGAGGTTGGTCGTTCCGATAATGCTGCGGGTCAGGACGTCGACTACCCGATCCGCCCCAGGTTCGTCGTTCAGAAGGCAGAGCAGGGCGGAGGCGTCGAGTACGACCTTGCTACTCACGCTCCGCCTCGCGCCGGCGCTCTGCGATCAGCTCGTCAGCCAAACCGACGCCTTCGGGCACATATTTGCGAAGGATCGCGCGAGCCCTTTCGAGCGCCTTAGGCACGGAACGTACCCGTAGCTCGCCATCGTCGACATCGACGAGAACGGTATCACCCGTGGTGATCCCGAGCTCACGGCGCATGGCCGCCGGGATCACGAGTTTACCACCGTCCACGATCTTGACCCTCTGTGCTTCCATCTGCACTGAACTCGCTTGGCTGACCCAACTCTCGGATCATACCGGATATTGGCGCTGACGGATAGCGCGAAGCAGCGCACTTCAGCGCGTTTGGTGATCAGTCGTCGTTCATATCAGCGCCATTAGCTACTTAGACCTGGCTTGCTGAGCTAGGCTCGACAGGATCGGCGTTTGCTATTCCGAGCCGGTTGCCGCAGTGGTGGCTCACATGGGTGTACCGAACGGAGCCAGCATGACGAACCCGATCCGCGCTGCGCGCGTGTACCTGCGCGTAAGCACCGACGAGCAGGACCTGACCCGGCAGGAAGCAATTGTCACCGGTGCGCGCGCAGCAGGCTATTACGTCGCGGCGGTTTACCGCGAGAAGGCGTCGGGCGCGCGGCCTGATCGGCCAGAGCTCTTACGCATGGTTGCTGACCTGCAGCCGGGCGAGGTGGTGGTTGCGGAGAAGATCGACCGGATCAGCCGTCTGCCATTACCCGAAGCCGAACTGCTGGTGGCGACGATCCGGGCGAAGGGCGCGCGGCTAGCCGTGCCAGGCATCGTCGATCTGTCCGAGCTTGTCGCTGACAGCGCCGGTGTCGCGCGCATCGTGCTCGAAGCGGTGCAGGACATGCTGCTGCGCGTCGCGCTTCAGACCGCACGAGACGACTATGAGACCCGGCGCGAGCGCCAGCGAGAGGGCATCGAGCTCGCCAAGCGAGCAGGGCGGTACAACGGCCGTAAGCCGGATATCGCCTTGCACAGGCGCATTGTTGGGCTGCGGGAGACAGGGATGAGCATCGCGCGCACGGCCGAGCTGGCGGGATGCAGCATAGCGCAGGTGAAGCGCGTTACGGCGCTGCATCGGGCACGGACGGGCTCAGGAAAAGCTCATGCCGAGCCTCGGTCTGCGGAAACTGGCGGAGGTGATTTATCGGTGCGCTTTGAATCTGGGTGAGGTCGGCGTTGGATGCCACGCGATTCAAGCCGCTAACGAAAGCATGTTCCTTCCGGCATTCTTGGAACGGTACAGTGCCTGATCCGCTGCAATGAGCGCGCCTTCCAAATCACCGTCGTCCGGGATCGGAGCGAGACCGACACTTACGGTCGCGGCCACCTGCCTGCCATCCGGCAGGGCGAGCCGCTCGGCGGCGAACTGCAGTCTAATACGTTCGCACGCGGCGCGTGCCTCGGCCAGCCTCACATCTAAGTAGAGCACAGCGAACTCTTCCCCACCAAGGCGTGCGACTGCATCCGTGCCGCGGGTATTCGCTGTGAGCACAGAGGCGAAGGTTCGAAGTACATCATCGCCCGAGGCGTGACCGAACGTGTCGTTCACCGCCTTGAAGCGATCTATGTCGAAGAGGGCGAGGAACTGCTGCCCAGGTTTGCCTGCCTGCGCGAGCCGCTCCCTAGCGATCTCTAGGCCACGGCGATTTGGAAGACCGGTTAGCGCGTCTGTCGCAGCGGCGCGGGCGAGGTCGAGCTCGACCGCCTTGCGGCGCGAGACCTCCCGCACCACGTTCACGGTTCCGCTCGCCTGGCCATGCTCGTCCGAAATGGCGCAGGCATGGCTTTCGAACCATGCCATCTCTCCCGACGCCTTCATCGCCCGGAACTCGAAAATGATGGTCTGGTCCGGCGAAAGCATAGCGCGCCGGTGCGCGTCGACGATCTGCTCCACGTCCTCAGGAGAGACGATCTCACGCGCAAGTTTGCCGACTACTGCTTCGGGCGCAAAGCCGGCGATCTTCATCAGCGATGGAGATACGAAGCTGATCCGGCCGTCTGCAGTGACCGCCATGATGATGTCGCCACTGCGGTCGGTAATGATTTTGTGAAGGGCGGCTTGCTCCTGCACCTCCGAAAAAAGGATCTTCCGCCGCTTCAGCTCCGTCGCCGCGGGAAGCGCCATCAGCGTCGCGACGGCAAGGTAGAGTTCGATAAGCTGGATTCTGCCGCCCGCACTCAGCTCCGGCATCGCAACAGGTCCCAGCCCGCGAGCAGTGCATACCGAGCCGATGATCGTCAGCAATAGTAGCGCCAAGGCGGCGCCTAATCGGCCGAACCGGAAGACCATCAGCATCAACGGAAGCAGCGGCACGAACAGGAGCGGCAGCTGCGTCTGAGCGAAGACGAGCACCGCAACCGTGACGTGCAGCGTGGTTAGGGCCGCGAGCTCATAAAGCTCTCTCCGGCGCACTGCCTTGCTCCACGCCGTGACGTCCCCGCCGATTACCAGCTTGACGATCGGCATGACCGTCAGTGTGCCCAGCGAATGGGCGACGAACCAGTTGAACGCGTTGCGCCAAACAGGAAGGTCTGCGGCCCCATGCGCAAGAAGACCTGCCGGTAGCGCGGTCGCGGCCGGGACCGCGAGCCCAGCGACCAGGAGCAAAAGGCCGAGTTCGCGCAGGGACGTGAGGTGACGAGGCGTCGGCTCGACCCGCCGCATGAGCCAGGCGATCGCAGCCCCTTCCGCAACGCCGAGCAGGGCGAATGGAAGGGCCACCTGCAAGCCAAGTCCGTGGATGGTGGTCGCGAGGGCGCTTGCGATTGCACAGCCCACCAGCCTCAGCGTCCAGGAGCGCTCCGGACGATAACGGAGATCGACCGCCAGCAACGGCGTGGCGAACCATAGAAGGGCAACGCCGCCTCCCACGCGCGTGTAGGTGACAGGTAAGCGTGGCCTGAGGGCCGCCTTGCCCGTTTGGCCGTAGCCGGGATGCTTATCGTCTTTGACGAGGGCGCGGGCGGTGCGGGAAGTTTTCGGTTCTGAGACTGGTCGTACGAGCGCTCGTA
>NZ_JBDZDK010000042.1:0-24723 GCF_040049155.1 Sphingomonas silueang | reverse complement strand
AGTAACGCCATGTTCATCAACTCCGTCACTCCCCGACAAACCGTCGGGGAAAGGTTGAGACACGGGTCACTTCTCGATGGAAATTCCCACCACCGCCGGGTCAACTCTCAGCAAAAATCAACACGCCTGCCTCATGATGAAGCAGGCCGTTACCATCGCAACAAGTTCATAACAGCCTCTACACCAAGTGGTGGGACACGATCCGGCGGTGGATACCGTGAGCAGGAATTCAAGTCGTTTGCGAGCGGGCGGCACACGATTGCGAACAGCTACTCTGGCACCCACACCGTGACGCGCTATACTTTACCGCATCGACATGGTGGCGGGGGCCGGGAACATGCGACGACAGCTGATTTGGACGCATCGAGCGGCTCGTAGCGCACTGCCGGCGCTGTCGGTACTGCTGACGGTACCGTCGGCGGCACGTCCAGAAGCACCTTCAGTTAGACGCGCGCCTTCAGCGGCGCTGAAGGCAGCGATCGATGCCGAACGGACCGCCGAGGGCGCGACGCTGGCCGAACGCGAGGTCGCGGCCTGCCTCGCCCGCCCCCGCTTCGCCGACGACTGTCTCGACCTGTTGGAGGAATCTGTATCGTTGCAGATCGATGCCGGTCGCCCGCAACTGGCCGTGATCCACGCCCGTAGCGCGCTGGCGATCGCGCGGGCGCGGTTCGGTGAGGATGCGGCGGAGACCGGCAATGCCTACGGCAATCTCGGCAGTGCGTTGCAGGCGGCGGGACGGCTTGTCGAGGCGCTGGCACCCAAGCAGCGCGACCTTGCCATCGCCCGGCACCTGCTGGGCGAGGCGCATGGCGATACCGCGATCAGCTACAACAATGTCGGCGTCCTGCTCGACCGGCTGGGGCGGCACGAGGAAGGTGAGTCGATGTTGCGGCGGGCGATCGTCATCTGGAGGGCGTTGCCGGACGAACGCCGCAATCTCGGCATCGCCCATCACGGCCTGGCCCGCAACCTCGACCAGCAGGGGAGGCTGGCCGAGGGGATGGCCGAATATGACGCGGCGCTCGCGGTCTATGCGACCATCCTTCCGCCCAACCATCCGCAAATCGCCAATCTGCTCACCAGCATCGCGATCAGTCTGCGCGCGCAAGACCGTCTGCCCGAGGCGGAGGCCGCCGCGCGCCGGGCGCTGGCAATGCGCGAGGCACGGTTGCCGCCGGGGCATCCCGACATCGGATCGGCGCTGAAGGCATTGGCCAACATCCTCGGTGACGCGGGACGCGAGCATGAGGCCGAAGCGCTTACCGCCCGCGCCTTGACGATCGAGCGGCAGGCACTGGGCATGCGCCACCCGGATGTCGCCTTTACCCTTGCCAATCTCGCGGTTGGGACGCTGCGGCAGGGGCGCGCCGGCGACGCTGCCGCGCTGCTCCGCGAAGCCATCGCGATCCTCGATGCGGCAACCGGGACGCCGCATCCCAAGCGGGTGGGAATGCTGCTCCGGCTTGCCGACGCGCTGCGCACGGATGGCGATGCGGTGGGTGCCGAAGCGGTGCTGCGCGACGCATTGGCACAGGCGACGGCCCGATCGATGCCCGATCCCGCCGATCCCGCCCGAGCGCGGGTGGCGCTGGCCTCGCTGCTCGCGGACACCGGCCGGGCGGCGGAAGCACTGCCGCTAATCGAGGCGGCGCTGCCGCTGCTGCCCGGCGGCCCGGCCGGCACTACCGCTGAGACGATCGTGGCGCGCAGCCTCCATGGCGCGGTGCTGCACCGGCTGAGGCGGATCGCGGATGCCAGGGTGGCGATCGACGGCGCGGCGGCGGCGGCGATCACCCGGTTCGAACGCTACGGCACCCGTTCGGTCGAGCAGCGCCGCGCGCTGCGCGACGTGCGGACGGTGTTCGAACGACAGGTCGCGATCACATGGGATGCGGTGCGCGGGGCAAGGGTGCGCGGCTGCGATGCCGACTGCGGTGCCGCGTTTGTCGCGGCACAATGGGCGATCTATTCCGGCGCGGGGCAGGCGATCGACGGTGCGGCGCTCCGGCGGGGTGACAATCCGCTCGCCGTGGCGCTGCGTGAACGCGATGCGCTGGTCTTGGCCCGCGACGCGACCGATCGCCGCTATCTGAAGGTGGCGGCGCTGGATACGGCACAGGCGGCGATACTGGCCGGACGGATCGCCGAACAGGACGCGGCGCTGACCGCGCTCGATGCGCGGATCGTCGCGGCGCAGCGTGGCGGGGCCGATCTGCTGCGCCCGCGGCCGGTATCGATCGCGACGGTGCAGGCGCTGCTGGCACCGGGCGAAGTGCTGGTGATGGCGGTTCCGGGCGAGACGGCGGGCCATGTTTGGGCGATACGCCGCGACCGGGTGCGCTGGGTGCGGCGGACCGGACTGTCGCATGCCAGGCTGGCCACGCGGGTCGCACGGTTGCGCGCGGGACTGGGCGGCGCGGGAGCAGGAATGCGCGGCCAGATGGGCCGGATATCGGGCGCGCGGTTCGATTTGGCGGACGCCGCGGCGCTGGGCGAGGACTGGTTCGGTTCCGCCCGCGACCAGATGGGGTACCGCAGCCGCGTCATCAGCGTGGCGAGCGGTGCGCTGGCGTCGGTGCCACCCGCCGCGCTGCGCATCGGCGGGCGCTGGTTGATCGACCGTACGGTCGTCACCGCGCTGCCGTCGCCCGCGAATCTGCTGCGGTCACGTTGTCAGGCATGCACCCCCGTGCGACCCGATGGGGCGATCGCCTTCGTCGGGATGGGCGCGCCCGCGCCGAACCCGGCGATGCCCGACCTGCCGCCGCTGCCCCATGCGCGCGACGAACTTGCGGCAATCGCGACGCACTTTCCCGGTCGTGCCCGGTGGTGGACCGGAAGCGAGGCGACCGAGGCGCGTCTGCGCGGAGAGGCAGGATTGCCCGTCGCGCGCTATATCACGCTTGCGACCCATGCGGTACGCACCGGCGACGGCGGACCAGCGGGCGAACCCGCGCTGCTGCTGACGCCAGGCAACGCCGGCGACCCCGCCGACGACGGACTGCTCACCGCGTCGGAGGCGGCGACGCTGCGGATCGGGGCGGATCTGGTTGTGCTTTCCGCCTGTGACACGGCGGCGGCGGACGGTGCGTTCACTGGCGAGGATTTGTCGGGCCTTGCCCGCGGGTTCTTTGCGGCGGGCGCGCGCGGGGTACTGGTCAGCCATTGGCCGATCGACGATGCCGCCACGGCACTGGTCAGCCCCGCGTTGTTCGCGGGCATCGGCAGCGACCCTGCCGCCGCGCTGCGCGACGCGATGCGGCGGTTGCGCGACACGCCGGGCAGGCGCTGGGCGCATCCGCGCTACTGGGCTGCATTCACCTTGGTCGGTGACATCGCCGCGCGCCGGTGATCCGGGGCCGACCCGCCGGTGTCAGTTGGTCAGCAGCTCGAACGTCGCCGGGGTGTTGCCGGTCGCGCGGACGGTGACGGTCACCGTCTGCGGTCGGGACGGATGCCAAATGCACAGCGCGGTGGATGCGGGCGCGCACAGCGTCCGTCCGGTCGGGTCGTCGACGCGCAGCCGCGCTCCCGTCCCCCGCGCATAGATGATCGCCACCTCGCCCCCCGCATAGGTGATCCGCTCCCGCCATGTCCCCCCCGGTAGCAGTGACCGTGTCTGCTGCCGCCATCCCGCGCCGCGCTCCGGGGCGGGCAGCCGGGCCAGCGCCGCCTGCAACCGCGCATCGCCGCGCACCGCCCGCTCGGTCTCCGCCCATAACGGCTGATACCCTAGGTCGGCGGGCAGACCGCCAGGCGCGTGGACCCGCCCCTCCGCCCGCGCGGTGAGCGTCAGCGCCGCCAGCAGCAGCGCTCCTGCCCCGTCGTCCCCGGCCACCCGTGCTTCCTCACGCAGCCGGTCGGCCGCCACGACCAGCAGCAAGGCGTCGTCGTCCGGCGCCGCCGCGCGAAGCGGCCCGCCCGGTATCGCCACGCCCAGCATCAGTAGTGCCACGCCACTTCTTACCCGCATCGTAAGCTGATTCCCTGCGCCGTGACCGTTATGATACGGATCGGACGGGCGGCGGAAAGGGGCCACGCGCCGTTGCCGAGGGACTGTCGGATGCGGGTGGTGTTGCTGGAGGACGAACCGATCTGGGCGCAGGAGGTGGGCGATGTCGTCCGCCACCATGGCTGGCGGCTGCGCTGGTTCGATACGATCGCCCGGTTCGACGCGGGGTTCGATCCGCACGATACCGATGTGCTGGTGCTGGACATCCATATGGCGGGTGTAGACGGCGACGGGCTGGACCTGCTTCAGCGGCTGCGAAGCGCGGGGGTTGCCACGCCGGTATTGATGCTGACCGCCTTTCCCGCCCATCGCGAGCCTGAAGCGCTCAGGAACGGTGCCGACACCTATCTGCTCAAGCCGTTCGATCCGGCGGTCCTGGCCGAGCGGCTCAAGGTACTCATCCGCCGGTTCGGAGCGGGCGATCCGTCACGGATGACGATCGGGTTGCTCGCGGTCAGTTCCGATCGTGAAACGGCGTGGTGGGCATCGCGGCCGCTGCCGCTGACGCCGCAGTCTTTCGCGATCCTCGTGCGCCTGGTGCACGCCCATGGTGCGGTGGTCGATCCGACGACTTTGTGGCGCGGGGCCTGGCCCAACGAACATCATGGCGTACGCATGCCGCTGCTGCACGTCGCGATCACGCGGTTGCGCGCGGAACTGGCGGACGCGATCGGTTCGAAGCAGTTGATCGTGACCGTCCCGCGCCGCGGCTATCGCATTGATCCTGACGCGGCATCGTGCCGCTGAAGAGGTTCCGGATCGCGCGTGCGACATGGGGCGTCGCGGTGCTGCTGCTGGGAATGGCGATGGCGCTGGGCGCGCTGATCGTGGCGCTGCGCGGCGAGGCACGCACGCAGGTGGAGGCGGAGGTACGCGCCGATCTGGTTGCGATCGGGGTCGCTGAATCGAACGTGCCCGTCGTCCAGACGCTGACCATGCTCGACCGGCAGGCGGGCGGCACGCTCCAGTATGTCGTCGCCGATGCCGACGGGCGCCGGATCGCGGGCAGCCTGCGCGCCTGGCCCGCCGCCCCGCCCGATGCGCGCGGATGGACCGTCGCGCGCGACGGCGCCCGGCGCGTGCTGGGGCGCACGCTGACGATCGACCGCCGGTTCCGGCTGTTCGTCGGGCGCGACATGACCCCGATCGACCGGGCGGCGGACCGGATGCTGCTGATCGGGCTGAGCCTGCTGGCGCTGGTCCTGATCGCCTCGGCGATCACCGCCCAGCGATCGCTGGCGCGGACACGGCAACGGCTGCACCGCTTCGATGCGGCACTGATCGGCTTCGTCGAGGGAGACGAGGCGGCGCGGATCGGCGATCGGGCGGGCGACGCCATCGGACAGACCGCGCGGCGGATCGACGCCACGCTGGCGACGCTGGCCGACGCCTTGCGGGTCAATCGCCGCCTTGCCGGTACGATGGCGCACGAGATCATCCGTCCGGTCGCCCATGCCGCGCTGACGGTCGGGCGCGCGACGACGCTGGGGGCGGCACGGGTGGCGGTGCAGGAAGCGCTGGAGACGGCGCGGGCGGCGGCCACGGTGCTGTTGCAACGTGCACCGCCCGCGTCGAAACCGCCGCCGCCGGTGGACCTTGCCGATCTCGTCGCGCGTGTCGCGGTGCCGCTGCTGCCCGCCGACGGGACTTTGCCACCGATCCGGCTGCGCCTGTCGGCCGCACCCGCCCGCGTCGAGCCGGCGCAGACCATGCTGCTGATCGCCAACCTGATCGAGAACGCGCTGCGCCACGCGGGGAGCGGCGGCCCGGTCGATATCGCGACCGCCATGATCGATAAGCGACCGATGCTGTGCGTCGCCGATCGCGGCTCCGGTACCGCCGCCCTCCCCCGCAATGCGCAGGGCGCGCCGTGCAGCGGCGACCGACACGGGCTGGACCTCGTGCGCGACATCGCAGCGCGACAGGGTGCGGACCTGTCGTTCGCCGACCGGCCCGGCGGGGGGCTTCGCGTCACCTGCCGATGGCCCTTACCATTGGCGTAAGAACGGCGATTTCCTTCGCCCCGTCGATCCCTGCCTTGGCATCCTCCATCCAACGACGGGATCATCGGGGAACGCGGCATGAAGGGATCGATACTGGCAATCGGCGAGGACGGCGGTCTGATTCTTGGCGAAGACGGCGCGCGCTATGCCTTCGGGCTGCACCACTGGCGCAGCGAGACACCCGCACGGATCGGCGAACCAGTCGACTTCGTCGCCACCGGCACCACCGCCACCGACGTATTCGCGCTGCGCCAGCCCACCCGGATCGGTACCGCGGTGAAGCAAGGCATGGCGGCGATCGAACAGACGCTGGAGGAGGAACGCGGCGGCGAAGTGCTGAGCCGCGTACGCGGACTCGCGGCGGAGCGGCCCCATGCAGTCGTCGCCGGTCTGCTGTTGCTGGCATCGATCGCGCTGTCATGGGCATCGTTCGGCGGTCCGGGGGCGGCGCAGCGGCTCGACGGTAGTCTGCTGTCCATGCCCGACCTGCTCGGCGATCTGCGGGAGCAGGTCGACACGGCAGTCACGGGGCTGGAGCAGTTGCTAGGCAACAGCCCCGGTTCGCCGTTCCGCGATACCGGCACCGCGGCCAGGCTTGCGGTGGCGAAGCGCGCGCTGCTGCTGCTGCGGCTTGCCCCGATGCTCTATCTCGTGCCGGTCGGTGCGATCGCCATCCTCATCCTCGCATGGAAGGGGCGGCGGATGCGGCTGGTCGAACTGGCGACCGGGCTGCTCGCCGCCGGATCGGTGGTGACGGTGCTGCTGTCGCGACAGGCGCTGGCCGGTGCGGTCGCCGATCGGTTCGGCGCGGCGATGCTGCGATCGCTGGTGCAGGTCGAGGCGGGCGGTTGGCTGGCGGCGCTGTGCGGCATCGGCCTGATCCTTACAGCGCTGGGGATCGTGCGGCGGACGCCGGGGCTGTGACCGCTGAATTTCGGCAACGGGGAGGACGGAACATGCGATGCATGATGACGATGGGTGCGGCACTACTGCTGCCGGGATGTTCGAACGGGCCGGGCGATGCGGCGATACTGGCGGCGGTGCAGGCGGCAAACCCACGCTCCCACATCCTTTCGATCGAGGGGCGTCGCTGCGTCGACGCGGGTGAGGGGCGCTATCGCTGTACCTTCCGCGCCGGACTGGAACGGGCATCGGGCATCGAGCCGACGGAGGCGTCGATGCTGTTCGAACAACGCCCGAGCGGCTGGGCGATCGTGGGAGAGTGAAGGTGATGCGGCGAATGGCAACGATGTGCATGACTGCGGCGATGCTGGCGGGCTGCGGCGGGGGGGAGAACACGCCTGCCGAACCGGCGGCCCAGCCGCTGGCGGACGGCGGCGAGAGCGGGGTCGGCTATCGCCCGCCCCCGCCGAGCAGCGCGGCACAGGGCACCGCCGCGACACAGGGGATCGATTGCGCCGCCAACCGCCCCGCGGCGGCATCGGGCGGGCGCGACATCGCCGGGGTGACGCTGGGAATGCCCGCCGAACAGGCATTCGCAATCGTCGCCTGTACCAATCCGGCGTTCGAGGTCGACTATAGCAGCGAAGGCGGATTCCGGATGGCGAAACTGCCCGGCGACACCCAACCGCGCACGCAGATCGCCGCGCGCGCCGGGCTGGAAACGATGACGCTGTCGCTGGTCGGGCTGCCGGGACAGGAGCAGGTCGTCGCGATCCATCGCAGCGTCGAGTTCGCCGATGGGCAGGAAGCGCCGGTGGAGACGGTGCTGAAGCGGCTGACCGATAAATATGGCCAGCCAAGTTATCGCTATTCCGCTGGCGACGGCAGCGTCGGCCGCTATGAACTGCCCTATTCGCCCGACGGCAAGCTGCTCGGCCCCGATAATGCGCTGTTCAACCAGTGCACCAACGACCGCAGCGACGGATCGATGTCGATCTCCGACGCATGCGGGATCAGCATCAATTTCGCGGTACACGCAAAAAGCGCCAATCCCGGTCTCGCCCGGTCGTTCGCGGTGGCGCTGGTCGACCAGCGCGCGGCGATGGCGGCGATCGAACGGTTCAATCAGGCGGCGGCGGCGATGGCGGAGAAACAGCGTCAGGGTGAGTTGAACGCAGCGCAGCAGGCGGTCGATGCGGCGGGCAAGGACGGCAACCGGATGCCGACGCTGTGAGCGCACCCGGTGCGGTCGCCCGGCGTGCCCTGCTCGTGCAATTGCCGCCGGCTTCGAGTGCGGCGGCACGAGCGACAGCCAAGCGTCGGAACCCGCCGCTGCCGCCGTCCGCGCGGCGGGTAGATAACCCCGCCTTCGCCTCGCGGCCAGAACGCCTTACTTCGAGAGGGAGCTTCCCATGAAGCTGATGTTTGCCGTGCTGGCGATGGCGGCGGCGACCGCGCCCGCCGGGCCGGAAAGAACCTATGCCGACTGCTGCGCTGAATGCCGCCAGATCAAGGCGACGAACCTGCAAAGCTGTCAGGGAAAGGTCGGTTCGGCGTTAGCCACCTGTCAGGCGAAGTGGGCCGAGTCAGAAGCTCACTGCCTGCAAAGGTGCCTCGCCACAGAGACAGCAAAGACCCGTCGCAACGAGCAACGCAGCCGTGAAGCTGTCGATCGCGCACTGAACCCACGCCGATGAAAGGAGCCATATGATGAAGACGCACAAGCCCGTCATCGGCGGGATGTTCGTGATTGCCGCCTGCGTGTCGCTGACGGCGTGCGGCGCGGGTAGCGCCGATGGCGGCGCAGGCAAGGAGCCGTCACAGGATGCAATGCAGGCCGCAGCGCTGCGCTTTGCGATGGGACCGGAATCCGTCATCGTGGACAAGGACCGCATCGGCCTGCGTGGCAAGGACGGCCACCAGCAAATCCTGACGCTCAGGAAAATCGCGTGCACGACGACTGATGGCGCGCCCGGCGCGAACTGTGATTTCAGCGTCGAAAGCTGTGTCGGCAAAGCGCCCGACGGGTGCAAGCCCGACAAGCAAACGCTTTCGGGGCGCTTCGTCCGGTCGGGCGATACGTGGCACTATGTGCCGACCAACCCGATGATGACCATCCCGAGGCCGGTGGAAAACCTCCGCGCCATCGAGAACGCGGAGATGATGGCGAGCGGCGGCATCGCCGGCTGATTCGATCCCGATCTGCCCGAACGCCGGCAGCGCCTTGCCCGCCGTCTCGGCGGCGAGGCCTGCCATCAACCCGCACCCCCTGTCACAGGACTCTGGAAATGCGTCTCGCAATGGTCCGTTTGCTGGCGTTTGCCGGCCTCACCGCGCCACAGACGGCGCCTGCGCAGCAGGTGGCGCATCAGGGCGACGGCTACACCGTGTATCTGGTCCGCCCGCAGTTTTGCATGATGGACCTTGATACGGGCCGTGGCGCTCGCGTGCGGTTCGCCTATCGCCGCGACACAGGCGAGGTTGGATTCTCCTACGTACGACAGGGGTTCCCACCCGTCGCAGCGAACAGGTCGTTTCCGGTCTTCATCCAGTTTCAGGGTGTATCGCGACCAACGGACCTTGTCGTCACCGGATACACGGGCACGGACGGAATGCGGGGCTTCGCGGGGCGTACCAACGCCGCGTTGATAGATGCGTGGGGGAAGCATTCGGGCGTCACCATCCGTCTTGGCGACGACGCCCGAACACCGATCGAAACGATCCCGCTGCATGGTTCGGCGAATGCCGTGAATCATTTTACGGCCTGCACGCTGCCCGATTACTCGGTAACGGTCATGCCGCCGTCACCGGAAGAAATGGGTATGGCGTCCACCGCGCCCGACACGCCGTCCGCACAGACCGCGCTTGGCACGTTCACCGTGCGCTGCAATGGCAACGCCGCCTCTACCTACCATGCGGGTCGGGAGTTGATCGGCAAGGGACCAGCATGCGACGAGAGCGGCAAGCCGGAATTGTCGGCCAGCTCGAAGTTCAAGACAGGCGAACAGATATTGCTGGTCACCAAGCCGGTGAGCGCGACGATATCGGAGGGTTCGATTGTCCATATCAAAGCGGGGACACCGCCTCGCGTCGTCAATATCGACTATATGACCGAATTCGGGGCGATCATCGCCGTGAACAAAGTGCAGGTCGTCTCCAGTGGGCAGTTGAACGTCAACGCGCCGCGTGCCGAATGGCGGTGCGAACTGACCCTGAACTGGGCGAACGGCACGATCGCGTCCCAGCGTGAGGTCGGGTCGCGCACGGGCATGTGCAACGAGCCATCTCCAACCATCACGAAGTCCGCGCCTGCAAAGCCGGTTGGCGCGACGCCGACAAGGGAATGGCTTGCTGGCGGGTGGGTTGCGCAGGGAACCTATTGCGCCAGCGGTGACGCGATCTCGATTCGAAGTGATGGCACCTATTTCATCGGCCATCACACCAATGGTACATGGCGGCTGGCGGACGGCAAATTGCATGTCGCATTCAAGGTCAGCGATATCGATGGCGAAGATGGCCCGGTCGAGCGCAAATCACCCGGCATTGTGAAGCTGGGCCAGAATGACCTCCTATTGGGCGGCGACCGAATGAAGCGTTGCCCGGCCAATGGAGGCATTGAACCGTGGCATCCGAAAGTCCGGTTCGGGGTCAGATGACCGTGCTATCTGTCGCGTGATCGTTCGTCTGGCAGATTGGGTGGCGCGATGGATCTGAGCACCCGTCGCGCGGTCGCGGGTCGTGTCCCGTGGCGTGGTGTAGCTTTGGCGGTAAGGCCGGTCCGTTCTTGATGCCGTTCGGGATTTTGTCGACGACAACTTCGCCGTCGCCTGATCGAGTCGTCACGCGCCACCCAGGTGAGTAGCTGCGTTCAGGCAACCACGGTCAGCTTTTCATCAGCAAAGACAATGACCTGCACGACATCAAGGGGCTCGGGCAGTGCCGGATCGCCATTTGAAAACCGACGCCATCTCGGTGGCGACTGGTCCTGTACGCGGGAGCGGGATAGTGTTTCGCTCATGCTGCCGGAAATCACCGACGAGGAAATCCATCAAGCCGTTTCAAACCCGCAGACGGTGGCGGCGGGGCGGGCGTATTGGCGTGGCGGCCATGTCGTCCGGCTCGAAGCTGATGACGCGAAGGGTCTCGTATCCGCCTTGGTGAAGGGCAGCGCGAAGTCGCCCTATCGCGTTGAACTGCGGTTCGGATCGGGGGCGCGGGTATCGACTTTCTGTAGCTGCCCGGTAGCCATGGGGTGCAAACATGCAGCGGCAGTGCTGTCCGCGTTGCAGGCGGCCAGGGCCGTCCGGTCACAAGATGCCGGAGAAACATGGAGCAAGGGGGCGGTACTCGACCATGTGCCCCGGACACCTGTGATCGAGCCGTTGCCGCCGGCGCTTGCGCAGTGGGCAACGGCGATGCGGCCGATCCGCGATCGGTTTGTCGCGCCGGACCTCCCGTCTTTCCGGGCCGTCCTCTACGTGGTCAGGGTACAGACGATCACCGGCACGACGCGACTGTCGAGGAAACGTCCGCTGGCATCGCTGACGATGCCGGGTTGCGCACTGCGCCTGTGGATCGAGCCGGTCGACATCGCGCTGAATGCGGACGGCAAGCCGGTAGGTAGCGGCTCCAAGGTCCATATGACCGGATACTATCCGGGCTATGCGGGTCCGCCGCACATCGGCGAGGAGGACCGTCTGATCGTTCGGCGGTTGCAGCAGCGGCTCGGCGACACCGATCACGAAGGCTGCCTGACCGGGGCGGGCGGTGCCGACCTGCTGGACCGCATCGTGGCGACGGGACGCGCGCGATGGGAGAACCCGCGCGGGCCGGTGCTGCGACAGGGGGAGCAGAGGGCGGCGGCCCTGACGTGGGTGCACGACGATCCTGGCCGCATGCGGTTGTCGGTCGGTGACATCGTGGCCGACAGCGTCGTGACGCTGGTCGCGCCCCCCGTCGTGATCGACACGATCGGCGGGACGGTCACGCCGATCGATCTCGGCGTACCGGGCGCGATGGCCGAACAACTGCTGCGGCTGCCGCCGGTCGGACCGGAGGCGGTCGCCGGGCTGGCGGCACGGTGGCGCGATCTGGTGCCGGCACAGGTGCCGGCACCCGTGGCGCCGGAGATACGCGATCTGGGTATGATCGAGCCGGTGCCGGTAGTGTCGCTGTGTATCGACAAGGTCGCCATGCAGGCATGGCATGGCAGCCGTTATCGCCATGGCGGCAAGGGGCAGGTGCCGTGCGCGGTGGCGCGGCTGACCTTCGCTTATGCCGGCACGATCGTCGGTCCTGCCGTCGACGACCAGACCCTGCTGGTTCGGGAGGGCGATGCACTCGTCCGTTTCCGTCGCGATCAGGATGCCGAAGAGGATGCGGTCGGCCGTCTGTTGCTCGCCGGTCTGCTACCGCTCCACGACTTCGACGATATCGCCCCGAGTGCGCGACAGGCATGGGATCACGTGCCTGACATGCCGGCCTCGCCTGAGGCATTTACGCCCTTTCTGATCTACGAGGCGGAGTTGCTGCGCGCCGAAGGCTGGCGCGTGGAAACCACGGCCGATTTCCCGCTGCGGGTGATGCCGGTGGAAGACACCGGGCTATCCGCCACCGTGGTGCCGTCGGGGGTCGACTGGTTCGATCTCGAACTGGGGGTGACGATCGAGGGGCAGCGCGTCGATCTGGTGCCGGCGCTGCGGCGGATGCTGGCGACGTTCGATGCGGGCGAACTGGACGCATTGAGCCGCGATCTGGCCGAGGCGGAGGACGTGTTGCCGGTTGCGCTCGGCGACGGGCGGGTGGTGACGGTGGCGGCCGCTGCGATGTTGCCGGTGCTGCGGGCGTTGCTGGCGCTGGCCGCCAACGAACCGGCAGTGGCAGGCACGGGCAGCGGACCGGGGTTCTCACGCCTCGATATCGGGCTGCTCGGCGAACTGGAGGCGACGACCCCCGGACTGGCATGGAGCGGTGTCGAGCCGCTGCGGATGCTGGCGCGCGAACTGACGCAGCTGCAACTCGCGCCGACGCCGCTGCCCGCAGGGTTCACCGCGACGTTGCGACCGTATCAGCAGACAGGTTTCGACTGGCTGGAGGCATTGGGACGCGCCGGCTTCGGCGGGCTGCTCGCCGATGACATGGGACTTGGCAAGACCGTGCAGACGCTGGCGCATAGCGTATCGCGCAAGGCGGCGGGGGCCGGTGGATCCCCCGCCCCGGTGCTGATCCTCGCGCCGACCTCGGTGCTGCCCAACTGGCAGGCCGAGATCGCACGCTTCGCGCCCGGTCTCTCGGTGCTGCTGCGCCATGGTACCGGCCGGCACGGCGGCGACACGCCGATCGGCGGATATGACGTGGTGCTGACCAGCTATCCGCTGCTGGTGCGCGACGCCGACATCCTCGCCGCCGAGCCGTTCTCGCTGGTCGTGTTCGACGAGGCGCATGTGCTGAAGAACCCGCGCACCGGCAGCCATGCCGCCGCCAGGCGCCTCAAGGCCGAGCGCAGGCTCGCGCTGACCGGCACGCCGGTCGAGAACCGGCTGACCGATGCCTGGGCGCTGTTCGACCTGGTCGTGCCCGGTCTGCTGGGCACGCAGCGCGACTTCCAGCGGCTCTACCGTACCCCGATCGAAAAGCACGGCGATGGCGCGGCACGCGCGCGACTGGCACGCAAGCTCAGGCCATTCCTGTTGCGCCGGACCAAGGACGCGGTGGCGAGCGACCTGCCGGCAAAGTCGGTGATGCAGGTCGCGGTCGTCCCCGCCCCGGCGCAGATGGCGCTGCACGAAAGCCAGCGTCTGGTGATGCAGCAGCGGGTCCGCGACGAGATCGCCCGTGTCGGGTTGATGCGCGCCCAGATCATGGTCCTGACCGCGCTGACCCGGCTGCGGCAGGTGTGCTGCGATCCGCGGTTGCTGCCCGATCACGGCGCGAAGCCGCCTGGATCGGCCAAGCTCGAACGGCTGCTCGAACTGCTGGGCGAGCTGATCCCGGAAGGGCGGCGGATCATCCTGTTCAGCCAGTTCACCGCCATGCTCGACCTCATCAAACCCGAACTCGACCGATCGGGGCATGGCTGGGTCGAACTGACCGGCACGAGCAAGGACCGCCGGACGCCGGTCGCGCGCTTCCAGGCCGGCGAGGTGCCGCTTATCCTGGTCAGCCTGAAAGCCGGTGGCACCGGGCTGAACCTGACGACGGCCGATACCGTCATCCTCTACGATCCATGGTGGAACCCGGCGGTGGAAGCGCAGGCGATCGACCGCGCGCATCGCATCGGCCAGCGAAACCCGGTCTTCGTCTACCGCATGATCGCCAGCGGCACGATCGAGGAGAAGATCCTCGATCTGCAACAGCGCAAGGCGGCGCTGGCCGAGGCATTGTGGAGCGACGAGGCAGCGACGTCTGCCGCGCTGACGCAGGAGGACATCGATTTCCTGCTCGGATAGCGGGAGGGCTGTCGCATCGGCTGGATATGGTACGCGCGGATCCTGATGATCGTGAGGGAGCCACCGAGTGTTCCGACGACGGGCAGACGGCGCGGGTCCACGCGCGGATGCGCATCCGCCGGCTGAAGCAGGTCGATATCGCGCCTCATCCCGACCGATCGCATGCATGACGACATCATGGCCAGCCTGCCCGAGGAACGCCGCGAGCGCATCAAGGCCCGTGCCGCCAGGATGGCTGCCGAGGTCGAAGGCCTGAAGGCGCTACGCCTCCTCGCCGACCGCAGCCAGGAACAGATCGCGCAGGCGCTTGGCGTCAAGCAGCCGTCGGTGCTCAAGATCGAGCGCCGGACCGATCTCTACCTGTCTACCTTGCGCTGCTTCGTGGAAGCCGCAGGCAGCACGCTGGAGTTGCGCGTCGAACTGCCCGGCAAGGGTGTCCCTGCACCTCACCGGCATGGGTGAACTCGCGCCGTGACCCATCTGGCGCGGGGCCCGTCGCCACATGCGCCCCGACCTACACTGGCTCTGCCCCCAAAACCACCTTTTGTGGTACTGCCCACAACTCCCTGTCACACCTGACTATCTGATTCCATGATTTGGTGATGCAATCCTTCGGTAGAGCGGGAAGAACATGCCTAAACCACCAAAGTGACGCCGGATCGGTCGGCAAGCGCTTTGAAACGCATGGCAAGACCGGGGTCCGCATCAATTCGAAGCGTGCTGACCACGCTCAGTGCATTGGACGGTACGCGATCGCCAAACAACATCATCGCCATCGACGAGGGATATGCCCGCGATTCCCAAATCATTCCGTGGGTAGCGTTGTCTCTGTGGTGCAGCGCTGCGGACCAACGACGGGTATCGGGGAACTCGCGCGCCGGCGTATCGATCAGTCGGGTTCGTGCGACACCGAGCTTCATCAGATCGGGTGTCATGAACGAACGCAAGCCAAGTGCGCTCTCGACGCGAAGCACCGAGCAACGCACGTTCGCGAGCTTGCCGAGCGCGTAGGTTTTGAATGGCTCGACCGGGTCGAGATCGTGGAAGATCGTTTCGTATATGGCCGCCTCGAACCCGTCCGCTGCATAGGCTGTCGGTACACGGTTGTGTATCGGGCCGATCGGCGCGAACCGTGATTGGCCGAAACCGGGATTGAAGGTATCGCCGGCGAACTGCTCGGCATGAATGCGCCAGAGCATTGCCCCCACCGGCAAATCGGTGACGTGGATCGGAAAGGTGGTCGGCGGCTTTGGCACAGTGCCGGTCGGCGGTAGTGCCGTCATCCGCTGATTTCGTCACGCTCGTGACCTGCCGCCTCTATCAGGGCTGCCACGTCATCCAACATGTCGCGAGGCGCTGGTCCGCCGAGCCAGGAGTTGGACGACACGAACCAGAAGGCGATCTGCCAAGGCGTCCGGCCTGCTGGCAACTTGGCCAGAACCTCGCGTATCACCGCCAGCGGTTTTCCATCATCGTCAAACTGGAATGCCGGAAACCAGTCCTGTCCTTGATACGGGACGGCGAACACGCGCCGCTGGCTCTTCCAGCGCGCGGCGGTTTGGTGGCGGTTCTTGGCCGTATGCCCGGCAAGGCTTGCGACCTGCGTTGAGGTCCGCGTTTCGACGTCCCGCATGAAGCGCTGCCGGATCGCGGTATTATCGGCGGCTACCGCGGTGTGAAACTCGGCCATGGGGTCATGCGTGTCAGCCAGCACATCGAGTAGCTGCTCGATCTTGCGCTCGAGGTGGCGCGTACGAACGTCCGGCAGCAGTTTGTCGACGAGCGCGTAAAGCGCCAGGCGCTCCGCATCTGTGTCGGGATCGCCGTCGTCGAGCTGCTCGATCACACGTGCGACGGCGGTTCGATACCGTTTTGCAAAGTCCTCGACAGAGGTCGCTATGTACAAGGTGTCGTCGACCGTGTCGGTTCGTGTCGAGCCTTGGAGCGTGGCGGGTCTGGCGCGCGCGGTCTCGACCAGCTTGGCAAACACCATCTGGGCGAAAGCGCCGGGATCAACAGCGTTAGCGAGGGTCGCCACGAGCATCTCCTGTGGTTAGTATCACTAACATATAAGCGATCTCACTACATCCGTCACGCTCAATATATTATCTTATGCCATGATCTACGGCTGAGCTCGGCGCTGTTGCTTGCCCATTTGGCAAACCGGCGTTCATCCCCGCACGCGGGCGAGCACGCGCGCGGCGACGCCGCTCTGCGCCTGGAGCCTGCGGCCGTAGCGCAGCGCGGTGGAGGGGGACGACCAGCGCAGGGTGAGTGCAATCCCCGCCCCGTCCTCGCCGGCAGCGAACAGGTCCTGGGTCAGCCCGACGCGCAGCGAATGGGTGGAGAGCGCGGCGACCGCCGCGTCGAGGTCGTCCGGGGCCACGTCGACCAGCCCGGCCACGGCAGCGGCGCGCGCGATCCGCCGGTAGATGGCGGTGACCCCCTGCCGGGTGAGCGGTGCCGTGCCGATCGTGTAGGTGACGAGCAGCGCGGCCCCCTCCCCGTCCGCGTCGCCCCAACGCGCATCGGCGATCTCCTTCGAGCGCTGCCGTCGCCGGTCGACGCCGACCCGGCGGAACAGCACCTCCTCCCCGATCCCCGCCGCGGCGCGCCACGCCGCCACGCGGCGCATGGTATCGGCGGAGAGCCACGCCCACGCCCCCACCCCTTCCTGATCGGTCTTCGACCGCGGCAGATGGAGGAGGCCGGTGCCGTCGTCCTGCGGTCGCAGATCGGCAACCGTGACCGCGGTCAGCTCGCCGACGCGCAACCCCGCGTCATAGCCAAGCGACAGCAACGCGGCATCGCGCAGCCCCTGCACGTCGCCGGTACACGCGGCGAGCAGCCCCGAGAGGGTGAACCCGCCGGTCTCCCCCAGCCCTGCCCCGAAGCGAAGCGGGGCGGCCTGTCGCTGCGCGGCGCCCTGGCGCCGGCGGTTGCCGCGCAGCGCGTTGCGCACCATCGCCGCCGACGTCGGCGGGTCGCCGTGCCCCAGCAGGCGGTGGACGGTGGCGAGGCTCGCGATCCGCCTCGCGAGTGTCGCGGGCTTGCGGCCGTCGGCCTCGAGCGCGCGCAGATAGCGCACCAGATCCTCGGGGTCGGCGGGATAGGGCGGCCGATGCTCGCCCGCACACCATCCGAGCCAGCAGTCGAGATCGGCGGCGATCGCGCGCTTGGAAGCATCGGCCATCGCCTCGAGCGCGGTCTCGACCCCGAGCGCGCTGATGGGGGCCATGTCGGCGGGTGCGACGCGCGCGAGCGTGGCGAGCAGGCGGTGGTCCGCAGTGGCACCGGTATCGCCCAAGGACCCTCGCTGCGGCAGCGTGCCATCGGTGCGGACCACGAGCAGGCTGGTGGCAGCAGCTACTGCATGCGGGTAGAGGTACGGCACGTCCGGGGTTATGCCATCGGCATCAGCGTGTGGCATTGTATCGGTTTCGAGGCTGACGTTGTCATCCGTGTCACGGCGCGCATCGCCTGCCCCATGCGCCATACCGTCCTGCCACACCGCCACACCGCCGATCCTGTTGTGATCGATAACTATCCTGTGGATACCATAATGTCCGATTATGGAAAGTGACTAGTTCAGCAGTGGTACGGTGTGTTAGACGGGGCAGGGTAGGCAGATGGTAGTACCATGATGCCCTTGGTTGTGCGTGGTGCTCATTGCGGCTAGCCTGTCCCGAACACCCCTTCGTGCCACGGACTGTCCGCATGACCGTACAAGTCAACATCACCCCCAACGGGCGCATGAGTTTGCCCGCCGACATCCGCAAGCGCTTAGGGCTAACCGGCGGCGGCGCGGTCTGGCTCGACGAGACCGCCGACGGCGTGATCCTGCGCACCGTGCCACAGATCGTGGCGCAGGCACAGGCGCTCGCCCGCCAGTACCGCAATGCGCCCGACGGCAGCGTCGATGCCTTCCTCGCCGATCGTGCGCGCGAGGGCGGCGAATGAGCGTGGTGCTCGATGCCTCCGCGCTGCTCGCGCTGCTGCGCGGCGAGGCCGGCGCGAAGAAGGTCGAGGGCGCGTTGGCCGGCGCGCGCATGTCGGTCGTCAGCATGGCCGAGGTCGCCTCGCACTATCACAAGCTCGGTATGCCCGACGAGGTCGTCGACCGGATGCTGCGCTCGCTGCCGGTCGTGCTGGCCGCCGCCGATGCCGCGCTCGCCCGCGACGCCGCGCGGCTCTCCGCCCATGCGCCCAGCCTTTCGCTTGGCGAGCGTTTCTGCCTCGCCCTTGCCAGACGCGACGCGCTGCCGGCCTGGACCGCCGACCGCGCGTGGAAGGACGTCGCTTCCGCCACCGGGGTCAAGGTAGTGACGATCCGCTGAGAGGCATCGATCTTTCGGGAACGCCTGGCAGTCAGGCGCACCTTGGACTTGGGCGGTACGGGGAAGGGCGCTACGATATTCAGACGCCGCGTTCTGTTCCGGCCTGCGCGGTTAGCATGCGAACCGTCGCCATCGGCAGGAACAGCCGCAAGCCGTTCGATGCCAGCGGTTGAAAGCCATAGCTGGTGTAGCGGGACACGCGCTTCGCCACCTTTTCCGGATCGCCGCAATCGAGCACGTCGAGCATCACCACGGCGATCTCCAACACCTCGGCTGCCCTGGCCAGACGCGTCAGGCAATCCACCAGCAGATCGCCACCATATCCTTGTCCCTGAAAGCGGCTGTCGACCCCGATCATCGAAATATAGGCCGCCGGGATGCTGCCATGCGCGGGACGGTTGCGCGCGAACCGGTCGGGTAGCTCGGTATGGTCGATGGCATGCGCGTTGGTGGCATAGAAGCCGATCAGCTTGTCCTCCGGACTGACCATCACGAACGTGCGGACGGTATCGGCCTTCGCGAGCTTATTGGCGGTCCGACGAAAGAAATTGTCGACCTGCGATATGCCGCAGGAAAACACCGCTTGATCGTGCCTGGCTGGATCGAGCGGTTCGATAGCATATGGTCTTGTACGCTCGTCCGCCGTCACCTGCTGACGATCGTCTCGCGATGGCGGGCGAACGCCGCGCGCAGCCGGTCGGCAGGCGCCGGCGGCGTGTCGAGTGCCGCGAAGAACCGTGCGTGATCGACCGGTTGCAGAGCGGTACGCTCGTGCGCCGCGATCGTCTCCATCGCCGAGCGATAGGCGGCGTTCATCGTGAAGACGGAATCATCCACCCCGGAGAGCGCCGCTGCCTGCTGGATCGCCTGCTTGATGCGCGGCTTGGTACGGAAGTTCATCCGCTCGCTGCTGCGCTCATCGATCGCGCCGATCTGATCCCGAAAGCCGAGCATGGTACACCTCCGTCAACCCGACGCATCATGTACGCCTTGGCGGCGTACACTTCAACAACGGTTGCATGCCATGCGATCGAATGGTTCGACAAGAGGTGCCGCCGCCGGTTGAAGGCGGCGACCGTCACAGGCTTACAGTGCCAGGCGCAGCCCCGCCGCATAATAGCCGTCGCCGACATTGCCCTTCAGCTGGATGCGGGGTGCCACCGGGAAGGCGATGGTTCCATAAGGTATGATCTCATCGCTGATGCGGGCACCGATGCCGAGCGTGGCAACCAGCGGCACCGAATAAGTGGCCTCGACACGGCCATAGGCGCGCAGCCGGGTGTTGTTGCACAGCTCCTTGTCGGCGTAGCGACCGTTGGTCTTGTCGCGACAGGCGTCGGATCCGCCGTTATCGTCGAGATAGTAGCGACCATTGTCCTGTGTGAAGATCAGCGCACCGACTGCCGGGGTCACCTTCAGTCCGGGCAGGAGCGCCAGATCGTAGCCGACACCAAGTTCCCCGCCCCAACGCTCGTCTGCCCGCGCGCCATTGGCTTCCAGCACGATTTGCGCCTGCGCGGGTACCGCGCAGCCGGCCATGATCGCGGCGAGCGCAATTCCAATTACCTTGTTCAATTCAATCCCCCTGCGGCGTCCGGGTTCAGACGCTCGCACGCCAGTAGAAACCGGCGACCTTGCGAGCAAGTCGTTGAAACATGACCCATCGTGCCGGCGGAGGTAGGATGCTCCTGCGCCGCCAACCGTCTGCTGCCGACCCGTCCGGGCACGGTGATCGCTCGTCACCGGTTGCCAAATGCCGGACAATACGGATACGGCCGCGACCGCAGGTACGGTGCCGCCGTTCCTGTCGTTTCAACCGATAGCAACGCACGAGCGACGTCCCCATGCAGATCATCGTCCGCGACAACAACGTCGATCAGGCGCTCCGCGCACTGAAGAAAAAGCTGCAGCGCGAGGGCGTCTATCGCGAGATGAAGCTGCGCAAGCATTACGAAAAGCCATCCGAGAAGCGCGCTCGCGAACGTGCCGCCGCGATCAGCCGTGCGCGCAAGGCCGAGCGCAAGCGCGCCGAACGCGATCGCTGATCGCGCGACCCGGTCACACAGATGCTTCCGATCGGTACCCGGATTGACGAAACCGGCACGCTGGTGCGTGACGGCGGCGCCTTCCATCTGCGCCGGGACGCCGGCGGGCGCTATGCGCTCGAGCTGCACCGCACGCCGGTCGATGAGGTCGAGAAGCGGGTCCGGCTCGTCGGTACGTTGGTCGCGTCCGGCGTCGTCGACGCCGACAGCATCACGCCGATCTGACCGAACGCCTCCTCAGGGCGACAACCGTTCGTCGCGGGAACGATTCAGGTCGACTCATCTCGATTGATCGCGGTCATGGCCAAGGCCACGCCTGCCGCCATGGAACACCGGATCGTTCATGCCTGCGGCCACGAGCAGGCGCACGTCATCTACGACTTCGATGCCCAGGTGGCACGCAAGGCACGCTGGCTGCGCACCACCCTGTGCCGCGCCTGCTTCATCGCCAACAAGCAGGCGGAGCAGGCAAAAGAAGCTGCCGGGACCGCGGCCACCATCGCCCATCTCGACTTGCCCGAGCTGACCGGCAGCGGGCGACAGATCGCGTGGGCCACCACCATCCGTGCTAGTCGGCTTGCCGCGCTGACGACCGATCCGGTCACGACTGCCGACGCCGACTGCGCAGCATGCCTCCAGATCCGCGACGCCAAATGGTGGATCGACCACCGCACCCTGCCACCGACGGACTTCCTCATCGAAGCACGTCAAGCGTGCGGCAATGCGGGTTCGCCGCTAACGGCAGGTGTTGGGAAAGACCCATTTCGGACTATGGTTCCTCATAACCAAATCGAAACCCCTGTCTCGCCTGACCCCGCGTGAGAGGCGCTGCCTCGAACTGGTCGCACTACATTACGACGCCGCGCAGATCGTAGGGGAACTGGGCATGCGCCTGACAACTGTGAACGGTTGTCTCTTTGATCTCATCCATAAATTGGAGGCATGTTTCGGGCGGAGTTCCTGAACCAACACTGGTTCAGGAACCTCGACGACGCGGTCCAAAAACGCGAGGCTTGGCGCAGAGACTATATTGAGGTGCGACCGCATAGTGCCATCGGCAACAAGACGCCAATATCGCGGGTGAACTGGTCAGCGGCACATGGCCCGCCGCTGCCGGCAGGCGCTGGATGACGGCAAGTCGATTCATTCGAAACCGAGTAACAGTTCAACACCGATCGACCTTTGGTTGCGGCGGAATAAAAGGTCTGGACCACGTCACATCAAATTTCCCCTTGCGTCCGCCTCGCCGCTCAGCCAATCCTATTATCAGCGGATATCAACCGCTTGGGGCACTGATCGGGGGCGATCTTGAAAAAATACTGTCGTACGGCGTTTCTGCGTCGTTCTCTCTTCGTGTCGGCGGTGCTGATCGGGGGAACGACATCGCCGGTGCTGGCCCAGATCGCGCCGCCGCCGCCCGTTCGCCAGTCAGTCGATGCCAATGGTGTCGATCTCATCAGCGGAAAGCTGCTCGTCACCGGTCCCGTGCTGTCGATCGGTTCCGCCGACGAAAAAGGCATGCAGTATTTCAAGTTCAACAACGGCGACGGTTGGAACGACAATCTGATCGCCGTCATCAACATTCAGAACAATGCCGTTATCGTCACGATCAACGGCCGTTCGGACCGGTTCACACAGTCGGGGTCGAATTACGTTTCGAGCGAGGGCGGCGGATCGAAGCTGTCGCTTGCCGGATCGACCTATACCTATACCGCCAGCGACGGCACCGTAGCGCTGTTCGACAAAGCGCGGGCCGGCTTTTATCCGCAATATGCGACCGAAGGCAGGGTCACGAACATCACCTTCCCTTCCGGGGAAACGCTTACCTACAACTACGACAGCGTGGTCTACTGTTCCGGCACCAAGCAGGGTAACGACGGCCTGATCTGCACGCTGAAGACCACGGCGTATCGACTTGGTTCAATCGACAACCGCCACGGATATCGCGCGACCTTCTCCTATCCGGAAGTGGAAGGGGATCCGCAGGACCCCGAAACCGGCCCCTTCGACCTGTATCGCTGGTCGACCGTTCAGGGCGTGACGCTGAAGAACCGTGCGACCAATGGGGAAGTGAGCGGTACCGGCTTCACCGATGCCGCAGGCCAGGCGATGCAGTTCACCTATGGCGCGAGCGGCATCACGGGCGTGACCTACCCCGGCAGCACCACGGCCGACGTGACGATCGGGTACAGCGGCGCGCGCGTCTCGAGCGTGCAGACCGCCGTGGGCAACACGACCTACGCCAGTGTCGATGGCGTCGACAACGGGCGGAGCATCCGGACGGTGACCGTCACCGACCCGGCGGCCAAGGCGACCGTCTATGTGTTCGACCTTGCGCTCGAGCGGATGCTGTCGCGCACCGACCCGTTGGCGCGCAAGACGCAATGGACCTATGACAGTCTTGGCCGGGTGACGCGGATCACGCAGCCGGGCGGCGAATATACCAGCTTCGTCTATGACACCCGCGGTAACGTGACCGAGACGCGGCAGGTCGCGCGGACCGGCAGCAATCTCGGCGATATCGTCTCGACTGCCAGCTATCCGGCGAACTGCACGAACGCCGTGACGTGCAACCAGCCAACCTCGACCACCGCCGCCAACGGCGGCGTCACCGATTACGAATATGATCCGACGCATGGCAATGTGACCAAGGTCACCGGACCTGCGGCGAGCGGGGGCATTCGCCCGGCGACGCGCTACGCCTATGCGTTGAAGCACAATACGACCACCGGTGCCGATATCTATATGCTGACCGGTATATCGACCTGCCGCACCACGGCGTCATGCGTCGGGACAGCGGACGAAACCACGACGACGATCACCTACGAAAGCGGTAACCTGCTGCCGACCGCGCAGACGATCGCAGGCAGCGACGGCGGTCCCTCGGCGACCACCACATTCGGCTATGACGCGATCGGCAACGTCACCTCGATCGACGGGCCGCTGAGCGGGACGGCCGATACCCAGCGCATCACCTACGACGTGCTGCGCCGTCCGACGGCGGTCATCGCGCCCGATCCGGACGGCGCAGGAGAACTGCCGCATCCGATCGTGCGGACGACCTATGACGCGCGCGGCCGGATCAGCGCGCAGGAACAGGGTAGAGGCAATGCCGACGGCAGCGGATTCACCGCCGACCGGAAGGTTGTCTCCACCTACGACGATGCCAACCGCAAGACCGCCGAGCGGGCGATGTCCGGCGCCACCGTCTTCACGCTCACCCAGTTCGGCTACGACACTGCGGGTCGCCTGGAGTGTACGGTGCAGCGGATGAATCCGGATGCCTTCGCCACCACCCCGGCTTCCGCCTGCGATCTTGGCGTTACCGGCACGGACGGGCCCGACCGGATCACCAAGGTCACGTACAACGACGCCGGGCAGGTGACCGTGGTTCGTCGCGGCGACAAGACCGATGCGGCGACGGAGGACCAATATGCCTATCACGCCGACGGTACGCTCGGCACCGTCACCGACGGCAAGGGGAATGTGACCGCCTATACCTACGACGGGTTCGCCCGCCCGGTGCGGACCTGCTACCAGACCGCGTCGTCGACTGCCTGTGCCGGTTCGCCCGGCGATTACGAGCAGTTGAACTACCAGGCCAACGGAGACCTCCAATCGCGTCGCCTGCGCGATGGACGGACGATCGGCTTTACGTTCGACCTGCTCGGTCGGCTGACGAAGAAGACGGTGCCGGACGGCTGCCCGCCGGACCAGTCGACGGGCTGCCCGCCTGCGTCTGCGACGCGCGATGTGGACTATGGCTATGACCTGCTTGGCCATCTGACTTCGGCGACCTTCTCGGGCACGAGCGAAGCGGTCAGCGCGACCTATGACGCGCTGGGGCGAATGGCGAGCACGACGACGACGATGGGCGGAACGTCACGCACGCTGTCCTACGCCTATGACGCGGCCGGCAACCGCTCGCGACTGACGCATCCGGACGGGATGGCGTTCGGCTATGAGCGTGAT
>NZ_JBDZDK010000041.1:0-25803 GCF_040049155.1 Sphingomonas silueang | reverse complement strand
GCCGCCTCAAGGACTGGCGACGCATCCACACCCGCTACGACCGATGCGCCCACGCCTTCATGTCGGCCATCGCACTCGCCGCTTCCGTCATCTTCTGGATCAATCAATGAGTCCTGAGCCTAGGTGTTTAGTCTCGGCATCTGGTGGATCGGATCGACGATGAACCTGTCTGGCTCTGATGTCCAGATTTTGGCGATGTATTCGTAGGGTGTGAGGCCGCTGAGCGTCTTGAGCCGTCGGGAAAAATTGTAGGCTGCCATGAAATCGGCGAGGTGTGTCCGCAGCTGGTCGTGGCTCTCGTAATGAAAGCGTTTGACGGTCGCCTCTTTGATGGCCCGGTTCATCCGCTCGACCTGACCGTTGGTCCACGGGTGGTTTGGCTTTGTGAGCCGGTGCTCGATGTCGTTTGCCTCGCAGATCATGTCGAAGCGCATCTGACGCGACCAAGCGGTGTTGCGATTGCGCGGCTGCTCGGCGAACTGAATGCCGTTATCGGTCAGGATCGTGTGTATTCGGTACGGCACGGCTTTCAGCAGGTGTTCCAAGAACTCCCACGCGGTTCGCCTGTCAGCCTTGTCGACCAGTTGGGTGACCGCAAACTTGCTGGTGCGGTCGATGCCGACAAACAGATATAGCTTGCCTTCGGCGGTCTGCACCTCGGCGATATCGATGTGAAAGAAGCCGATCGGGTAACGCTTGAAGCGCTGCCGCTTCGGCTTGTCGCCCTCGATATCCGGCAGACGGGATATGCCGTGCCGCTGCAGGCAGCGGTGCAGCGCTGACCGCGTCAGATGCGGGATCGACGGCTGCAGAGCGTAGAGGCAGTCATCCAGCGGCAGCAGTGTATGCCGTCGGAACGCCACAACCATCGCTTCTTCGGCTTCGGACAAGGTCGTTGAATGAGGGGCCTTCGGCCCGGTCTTCAAATCCTCGACCGTCGCCCGTTTCCGCCACTTCGCGACAGTCTTCGGATTGATCCCCAGCTCCCGGCTCAGCGTCGCGAGCGAAGCTTGCGATCGCTGTATTGCTGCTCGGACAGCGTGCGTGGTCGTGGCGCACCCATGACGTACCTGTCCCATATGGCCTCCTTCCATTCAAACGAAGGAATCGCACCATCAAACCATGGGATCAAACACCTAGCGGGAGGCAGGCGAACCCGGAACTTGTTCCCGATTGCGCTTTCCTGAAACGGGCACGCGAGGACGGAGTTTCAGGAACATGGTAATATCATAGAAGTATTGAATTCCGTTTCCTGATCGAAGTGCGGGATCGTCCGGCGAGAAGCGGTCCGGCTTTGCGATATCGAGAACCGTGTCCGTAATCCTCGGCGCGTTCGCGTCGCCGCACAATCCGGGCATCAGGCATGTCAGGCGGCTCAAGCCGCTGTTGAAGCCTGCGGACCGTGCCGAATGCATGGAGGTGGCGATCATCCGGTTGCGCGAACGGCGCGCGGCGGGAGGCGGATCGGCGTTGCCCTTGGTCAGGCTGGACGCCCCCAAAGGAAGTCCGGATCGCCGACCTTCGACAGCGCCGATGGCAAACCGGGGCTGCTACCCCATTCGGGCCCTGCCCGGCGGAGGGTATGGCCGCGCTGTCGGTCAGATCCGGAATTACCACATCATCTATAATACCGTCCACATAAGGACTATTATTTGCCATATGTCGCTGGATCGGCCATATAGGGACAATGCTCTACACACCCATCGAGTTTGCGACCATGATCGGCCACAATATCCGGGTCCGGCGCAAGGCCATGGGGCTTACCCAGGCGGACAGCGCGAGCCGGGCAGGGGTATCCTACCGGACATGGCGGCGGATGGAGGCGGAGGGCAAGGCGTCGATCGAGGATTTGGTCCGTGCCGCACTGGTGCTGCGGTGCGAGGACAGTCTGGCCGGCCTGTTCCCGCCACCGGTCGCGCGCAGCATGGATGCGCTGCTGCGCGACCAGCGGTCGCGGTCGCGGTGAAGCTCGATCCCGGACAGCCGTTGCAGGTGGCGTTGCACGGCGAAGCGCCCGCCGCGCGGGTGGCGATGGCGGGCGGGTTGGCACAGCTCGAATGGACCGGCCATGCGATTGCCGACGCGCGGCGACTGTCGCCACTATACTATCCCCCGGAGCCGGGATTGCAGGCCGCGCGCACGTGCGATTTCGACGGGTTGCACGGCTTCCTTGCCGACAGCCTGCCCGAAGGCTGGGGGGCGCTGCTCATGCGGCGGCGGCTCGCGGCGCTGGGTGTGGACATGGGGCGGCTGTCGGCGCTCGACCGGCTCGCGCTGGTCGGCGATCACGGTCGCGGCGCGCTGACCTTCGCGCCCGCGACCACGCCGAAGGCGGAGACGGATGGGATCGACCTCGACGCGCTGGCAGCGGAATCTCGGGCCATCCTGCGAGGGGAGGGGGGAGCGCTCGGTGATCTGCTCGCCGATCTGGGCGGGGCGTCGGGCGGGGCGCGTCCCAAGGTACATGTCGGCTTCGGTCCCGGCGGCGCGATCGCCGTCGGTGACGGCGAACTGCCGCCGGGGTACGCCGCGTGGATCGTCAAGTTCCGGGCGAGCGCCGACCCGGTCGATATCGGTCCGCTGGAGCAGGCCTATGCCGCGATGGCGCGGGCCGCGGGGCTGACGATCGGCGAGACGCGACTGATCCCCGCCCGCGACGGCCCGCCATGGTTCGCGACGCGGCGCTTCGACCGGCCGGGCGACGGACGGCGCGTGCATATGGTATCGCTGGCGGGAGCGATCGAGGCGCCACCGCATGTCGCCGGGGCGATCGACTATGACCTGTTCCTGCGGGCGACGCGCGCCATCACCCGGGACGAGGGGGATGTCGTCGAGGCGTTTCGCCGGATGGTCTTCAACGTGCTGGCGGGCAATCGCGACGATCACAGCCGCCAGCACGCCTATCTGATGGACGACGCGGGCGACTGGCATCTGGCACCGGCCTATGACCTGACCTTTTCGGACGGGCCGGGCGGCGAACATGATCTGGCGGTGGCGGGCGAGGGGGCGATGCCGACACGGCGCCATGTCGATCGGGTCGCGCAGGCGCACGGCATCGCGCCGAAGCGGGTGGCGGCAATCGTCGAACAGGTCGCCGATGCCGTTGCGGGATGGCAAGTCGCCGCGCGCGACGCCGGTGTCGGCCGGGACACGACCGCGCTGGTCGCCGCAAGGCTGGTGGCGATCCGTGCGGGGATCGCCGGGTGAGCGCGGTGGCGATCGCGCGTCGGCTGTCGTGGACCGACCCGCAGCAGCAGTGCCGGACCATGGCACCGATCGACATCCTGTCCGAAGCGCGCCCCGTCGTCGTCCTTGCCGAACCCGGCGGGGGCAAGACATGGTTGCTCGACCATCTGGCAGCGCAGGCCGGGACACGCCGCGTTTCCGCGACGAAATGGCTGCGGACGCCGTATCCCGAGCGTCTGGTTTCACCCGGTGCCCCGGTGTTGATCGACGCACTGGACGAAGCATCCGCCCGTACCGACGGCGATGCGATCGGCGGGGTGCTCGCCCGACTGGAGCAGGCCGGATCGCCGCGCTTCGTGCTGACCTGTCGCGCCGCCGACTGGCAGGCCTATGCCCGGTCCGAAATCGCGCAGGACTATGCCGAACCGCTGATCTGTCACCTCGATCCGATCGCACGGGACGATGCGCTGGCGTGGCTGGCGGCGACCTGTCCCGATGGGGATGCGGCGGCCGCGTTCGCCTTGCTGGACGAACGCGGGCTGATCGACCTGACCGGCAATCCGCTGACGTTGCAGATGATCGCCGGAGTCGTCGGTGCCCATGGCACGCTGCCGCACAGCCGTGCCGAACTGTACGACATGGCGGTCCGACAGGCGTGGCGCGAGGAGAATGCCGATCGCGCCACCTGCGTGCTCGCCGGTCTGGACGAAACCACGGCGCTGGACGCGGCGGGGGCATTGTGCGCCGCGATGCTGATGGGGCGGCACGATGCGATCACCACTGCCGGTGCTGCGCTGGCCGACTGCGCGCTGAGCGTGGCAACTGCCGCCGCCCTGCCGGGGGCGGGGGCGGCCCGGGTCGTGCTGGGCAGCCGGTTGTTCCGTCCCGATGCGCCAGGACGACTGGTTCCGCTGCACAAGACCGTAGCCGAATATCTTGGCGCACGCTGGCTGGCGCGACAGGTGCGGCGGCGATCGGGCAAGCGATTGCTGGCGCGGTTGCAGCCGATGGGCGTCGTGCCGGCGCAACTGCGCGGGCTGCATGCATGGCTGCCGCATTTCTCGCCGATGCTGGGCGAGGGAGCGATCGCGGTCGATCCCTATGGCGTGTTGCGTTATGGCGAGGTCGATGCGCTGCCCGAGCCGATGGCCGGGCGGCTGCTCGACGAGCTGGCGGCGCGCGATCCGTGGTTCCGGGCGGGCGACTGGATCGCGCAGGGTGTCGCCGGGCTGATGCGCAGCGCACTGGCGGAGCGGATAGACGCGCTGATCGCGCGGCCCACCACCAACGAGCATCTGCGCGCGCTGCTGATCGAGGGGATGCGCGGGACCGCGCTTGCCGAACGCCTGGCGGCGACGCTGGAGACGATCCTGTTCGACCGCGAACGCTTCTATCGCGAGCGGCACGACGCGCTCCGTGCGCTGGAGCCGATCCGGTCGCTCGACTGGAAACGGGCGACGCTCGAACGGTTGCGGGCGATGGCCGATGCCGATTCGACGCGGATCGCGGTGCAACTGCTCGGGCGGATCGGGCCGGCGGCGGCGGGCACCGCACAGACGGTGGCGGTGCTGTTCGCCGATGCCGGGCTGACGATCAGCGCATGGCCGCGTCGGCGCGACGATCGACGCGATACCGTCACCAGCTATCATCGTGTCGCCGAGGGCGTGAGCGACGACCAGTTGTTCGACCTGCTCGACCAGTTGGCCGCCTATGCCAAATTGTGCTTCGCGACGCTGCGTTGGGCGTTGTATAGCGCAATAGTCGATCTGTACTGCACGCTTCTTATCCGCGCGCTTGAAGGCGGCACCGCAATCGATACCCCGCGCCTGTGGCAATGGGTCGTTTCGTTGACGCTGGCGAACGGCGGCCATCGGTTGCGGACCCGGCTGAAGGACTGGTTCATAGGCCATGATGCGGTCCGCCGGCAGATCCAAGCGTATGTCCTGTTCGACCTACGGGACAGCGTCGATTTTGCCACCCGCCTGTTCCGACATCTGTACGATCCGCCGGGACTGGCACCGACGATCGACGATCTCACGGTCCTGTTGCGTACGCTGAGCGCGATGGACCCCGCCGATCCGGCCAACCGCGACGACTGGGGCAGCTTGCTGAACGCGTGGCCCGGCGAGCGTCCGCTCGACCCGGCGGTCCTCGCGATCGCAGGCGGCTTTGCCAGGGGCGATGCCGAACTGGAGGCGGTGCTGGCGCGCCATGCGACGGTCCTGCCGCCGCCCGAATGGAAGCGGCGTCAGGAGGCGCGCAAGGCAAGCAAGCAATCCAAGGGGACGACCGCATTCGCCAGGGATCGTGCGCGGCTCGACCAGCAACGTGCCGAACTGCGCGGCGGGGCACTGAATGCCATCAAGGGTCCGGCAGAAGCTTATATATGGACACCGCGTGACCTTCATTCGTCCACGGCGCGTGGACGGCTCATCGAATGGCTCCGTGCGGATTTGGCAGCGGATGCACTGGCGGGGTTCGAAGCGGCGCTGCATCGCGATGATCTGCCCGACCCAGGGGAAGCCAGTCGCAGGCTGGCGGACGGACGTGCCTTGTACATGGGATTCGCGGCACTAGCCGGGGTCATGGAACGCTTTCGGGACGGTCGGTCGCTGACCGATGTGCCGCGCGATGCCCTGCTGCTGGCGCGACTGTACGAGGGCTCCACCTATTCCAATGGCGACGATGCCGAGGCGATCCAGCAGGCGTTGGCCGATGCGGTCGCCACGACGCCGCCGGATTTCGAAGACTGGTACCGGCTGAAGATTGAACCGCAACTGGACCGGGGCAAGGATCACATCGCATCGCTGCACGATCTGACCCACGATCCGCGCCACCCCGACGTTGCCGTCGCGTTGCTGACCGAGTGGCTGGAGCGGTATCCCGCCATGGCGCAATCGGTCGTCCAACAGATGGTCGACGGGTTGCTGCGCCTCGGTCGACCGGATGTGGTGCGGGCGGTATCGGCGGCGTGGCGGCGACGGACCCTGCCCGGTTATGACGCCGCGTTGTTCTGGATCGCGGCGGACTGGGCCAGCGACTTCGATGCCTGTGCCGATGCGCTGGCAGGGATCGGCGTCCGGCACCCGCAGCTGCTCTTTGCGATCGAGAAACGGCTTCGACTGGACCGGCATGGGGAAAGGCGTGCGGTCCTGATCGACCGGCAACTCGATTGGCTGCTGAGCGAATTCTGTCCGGCATGGCCGTACACGCCGCGATCGATCGGTGCATCTTACGGGAGTGACGAACAGAATGCGTCGGAGTTGCTGACCAGCCTGATCGACCGTCTTGTCGCCAGTGTGTCGGCAGAGGCTGGAGCCGCGTTCGACCGGTTGTTGCGGCTGCCCGATACCGGTTATGCCGCCGCGTTGCGCCATGCCGCCGCGCAGCAGCGACAGGCACAGGGCGAAGCGGCGTTCCGTCCGGTTCCCGCGGACGAACTGGCGACGTTGCTCGCCGATGGCCCGCCGGGCGACATCGACGAATTGCGGGCGATCGTCGTGGACGTGCTGGACGATCTGCAGGCGCGACTGCGCGGCAGCGATACGAACACGGCGGCTTTCTTCTGGAACGGCGCGGTGCCGCATGGCAAGAATGCCTGCCGCGACCGGCTCGCCGATCTTGTGACGCCCTATCTCGAACCCTATGGCATCCAGCGTATTCCTGAGCGCTACATGCCGGCGGGCAAGCGCGCCGATCTCGCCTTCGCCTGCGGGGCGATGCAATTGCCGATGGAGATCAAGGGGCAATGGCACGACGCGGTATGGGACGCGGCAAGCGGGCAACTCGACGCGCTCTATCTGCGCGACTGGCGTTCGGGCGATCGCGGCGTCTATCTTGTCTTGTGGTTCGGCGACCTGCCATCGGCGACCGGACGCCGGTTGAAGGTTCCGCCGATGGGCGACATTTCCCCGGTAGCGGAAGACATGGCGAACATGCTGGTCGATCGCGTGCCCGCGTATCGGCGTTCGGCGGTTTCGGTACGGGTACTCGATGTCACGCAATAATGGGCGGACAAGCCGGCACACGCCCGGACCACAAAACCACCCGGCGAAGGCATTCAGCCCCGCACGCGCGACAGCACGCGGGCGGCGACGCCGCTTTGCGCCTGGAGCCTGCGGCCGTAGCGCAGCGCGGTGGAGGGGGAGGACCAGCGCAGGGTGAGCGCGATCCCCGCCCCGTCCTCGCCGGCGGCGAACAGGTCCTGGGTCAGCCCGACGCGCAGCGAATGGGTGGAGAGCGCGGCGACCGCCGCGTCGAGGTCGTCCGGGGCCACGTCGACCAGCCCGGCCAGGGCCGCGGCGCGCGCGATCCGATGGTAGATCGCGGTGACCCCCTGCCGGGTGAGCGGTGCCGTGCCGATGGTGTAGGTGACCAGCAGCGCAGCCCCCTCCCCGTCCGCGTCGCCCCAGCGGGCATCGGCGATCTCCTTCGAGCGCTGCCGCCGCCGGTCGACCCCGACGCGGCGGAACAACACCCCCTCCCCGATCCCCGCCGCGGCGCGCCACGCCGCCACGCGGCGCATGGTATCGGCGGAGAGCCACGCCCACGCCCCCACCCCTTCCTGATCGGTCTTCGACCGCGGCAGATGGAGGAGGCCGGTGCCGTCGCCCTGCGGTCGCAGATCGGCAACCGTGACCGCGGTCAGCTCGCTGACGCGCAACCCCGCGTCATAGCCAAGCGACAGCAACGCGGCATCGCGCAGCCCCTGCACGTCGCCGGTACACGCGGCGAGCAGCCCCGAGAGGGTGAACCCGCCGGTCTCCCCCAGCCCTGCCCCGAAGCGAAGCGGGGCGGCCTGTCGCTGCGCGGCGCCGTGGCGGCGACGGCTGCCGCGCAGCGCGTTGCGCACCATCGCCGCCGACGTCGGCGGGTCGCCGTGCCCCAGCAGGCGGTGGACGGTGGCGAGGCTGGCGATCCGCCGGGCGAGCGTTGCGGGCTTGCGATCGTCGGCCTCGAGCGCGCGCAGATAGCGCACCAGATCCTCGGGGTCGGCGGGGTATGGCGCGCGCCGCTCGGCGGCGCACCAGTGGAGCCAGCAGTCGAGATCGGCGGCGATTGCGCGCTTGGAAGCATCGGCCATCGCCTCGAGCGCGGTCTCGACCCCGAGCGCGCTGATGGGGGCCATGTCGGCGGGTGCGACGCGGGTGAGCGTGGCGAGCAGGCGGTGGTCCGGGGTGGAACCGGTATCGCCCAAGGACCCTCGCTGCGGCAGCGTGCCATCGGTGCGGACCACGAGCACGCTGGTGGCAGCAGCTACTGCATGCGGGTAGAGGTACGGCACGTCCGGGGTTATGCCATCGGCATCAGCGTGTGGCATTGTCTCGGTTTCGAGGCTGACGTTGTCATCCGTGTCACGGCACGCATCACCTGCCCCATGTGCCGTACCGTCCTGCCACACCGTCACACCGCCGATCCTGTTCTGCGCGATAACCGGTCTGTGGATACCATAATGTCCGATTATGGGAAGTGACTATCTCAGCAGTGGCACGGTGTATTAGACGGGGCAGCGTAGGCAGATGGTAGTACCATGATGCCCTTGGTTGTGCGTGGTGCTCATTGCGGCCAGCCTGTCCCGAACACCCCTTCGTGCCACGGACTGTTGTAGGTTTCCCTGAAATGGTGGACGCAATCCGTCCTCCAGCAGCATCTGAAAAGAGTGGATCTGCGCCCGAAACAGTGGACGTCAGGCGCTCTGTTCCGCCACAACCCGCCTGCCTGAGGCTACCGTACCCAAAAGCACGAATGTGCGGCTAATCTGCCAGCGGCCGTACGTTGGTGATGGTGACGCCGACCGCAGCGCTCGCCAGCGGACCGTCAGTCGTGAACATCTCCGCTTGTAGGTCGACCGCCAAGGCAAGACACGCTCGGTCACCAAGCGAAAGGCCAAGCGCCTTCGTCGACGGTCGCAGGTCGCCTATGATGAGCGCCTGGGCAGGAGAGAGCGGCCGGACATCGAGGTGCAGCCCGCCAAGCGCCTCACGCACCTCGTCGAGCGGCAATCCTCGATCTCGAAGCTTTGAGACGACCTCGGCGAGGTTGGTCGTTCCGATAACGCTACGGGTCAGGACGTTCACTACCCGATCCGCCCCAGGCTCGTCGTTCAGAAGGCAGAGCAGGGCGGAGGCGTCGAGTACGACCTTGCTACTCACGCTCCGCCTCGCGCCGGCGCTCTGCGATCAGCTCGTCAGCCAAACCGACGCCTTCGGGCACATATTTGCGAAGGATCGCGCGAGCCCTTTCGAGCGCCTTAGGCACGGAACGTACCCGTAGCTCGCCATCGTCGACATCGACGAGAACGGTATCACCCGTGGTGATCCCGAGCTCACGGCGCATGGCCGCCGGGATCACGAGTTTACCACCGTCCACGATCTTGACCCTCTGTGCTTCCATCTGCACTGAACTCGCTTGGCTGACCCAACTCTCGGATCATACCGGATATTGGCGCTGACGGATAGCGCGAAGCAGCGCACTTCAGCGCGTTTGGTGATCAGTCGTCGTTCATATCAGCGCCAGTAGCTACTTAGGCCTGGCTTGCTGAGCTAGGCTCGACAGGATCGGCACTTGCCATTTCGCGCCAGCCGCTCCAGCAGTGGCTCATATGGGTGTACCCAACGGAGCCAACATGAGTACGACCGTCCGCGCTGCTCGCGTGTACCTGCGCGTCAGCACCGATGAGCAGGATCTTGAACGCCAAGAGGCGATGGTCGTGTCCTCGCGTACCGCGGGGTATTATGTCGCAGCTGTTTATCGCGAGAAGGCTTCCGGCGCGCGTCCTGACCGGCCCGAGTTGCTTCGCATGATAGCCGACCTGCAAATGGGCGAAGTCGTTATCGCCGAAAAGATCGATCGGATCAGCCGCCTGCCGTTGGCTGAGGCGGAGAGGCTCGTCACCGCTATCCGCGACAAGGGAGCGAGGCTAGCCGTACCAGGAATTGTGGACCTTACCGATCTTGCTGAGGACAATGGCGGGGTGACGCGCATCGTCCTAGAGGCCGTTCAAGACATGTTGTTGAGGGTTGCGCTTCAGACCGCTCGCGATGATTACGAACTGCGCCGCGAGCGGCAGCGGGAGGGCATAGCGATCGCCAAGCGGGAGGGACGCTATACCGGTCGAAAACCAGACTTGGCCCATCATCGCCGCATTGTCTCACTTCGTGAGGCAGGGATGAGCATAGCGAAAACGGCGGCGCTAGCGGGCTGCAGCATCGCACAAGTCAAGCGCGTTACAGCCCTCCACCGGGCGACCAAGCAGAGCGATGCGTGTCCGACGATACCGTGAGATAGAGCCGGACTCAATTCGACCTCTGAATAATTCTGCTAGGATGGAAAGAGGCGGCAGCGTTGCCGCTGGGACGGTCAAGCAGCCGTGAAGGCTGCAGCGAGATCTCAATTTCTGGCCCGTACTGGCGCAAGGCTAATCGTGGCCGTGCCGCGCCCCCATACCGGTAGGTAGACGCCTTGCCCCGCCGCCTTCAACTGGCCCGTCCGCACGTCCGTCACACGGGCACGCACGATTATGTCGCCAATCCGCTTTTCGTCGATCGCACGGGTGATCTTGCCGATTAGCTTGTCGAAATCCTTTTCGAAGTTCTGGGTCAGCGCGGCTGACACAGTGCCTGATATGCCGGGAGTGTTGGCGAGCTTCAGGAGCAGGCTTGTCCCGACCGAGTCGGCCACACCGGCGACAGTGAGATCGTCGAACGCTACACGGCGATCGTTGACGGCGTTCCGCGGCGTGGCGGTAAGCCAGATCGTGCCTTGCGCAGGCTCCCCACCTTCGGCTGCCGCACTGAAGCGAAGCCCGACCGCGATCTTGTCACCCGTGGTGCCGTAGACGGTCACCTGGTGAAACTGCGCGCGCACGGCCCCGACACCAGGCACTTCGAAGGGCCGGCGGGAACGCTTCGCCAATGCCTTGGCGAGCACAGGCTCCAGCTGAGGATAGTCGGCGATGACGGGGATGGCGAACAGGATGCGGCCGGGTCCGGGCTGCGTGCGCGTCATGTCGGGGAGCGGCCGGCGCTGCGGATCAGGCGGCCGATCGCCGACAAAAGTCTCCGTCCCCGCCGTCATCCCTAGCGCCAGGTTCACCCGGTTGCGCGAAATGGTGTAGCCTCCGTAGCTCAACTGCCGGGGCGTGATCCGCATCCACACCGGCGGGTTCGCCCGGTTCAGTTGGACGGAGGTGAACGCCGACCCCCAGACCTGCGCGATCTGCTCGCGCAGCTGCAATCTGCCGAGCTCCTGCGGCAGCGAGCGCTCCAGGCGCTCGACGACGCCGGCGAGCTTGGCGTCGGCCTTGCTGGTGAACTCGATTCGCTGGCCGAGGAAGTCGACGTGCGGCTCGTCGGTCCAGTCGTAGGCGATCGACACCGTTGCGCGCGGCGACCAGTCGCGGGCGATGTCGAGCCTGACCACGGCCCGGACGCGGGCGTCCGCCTCCGCCGTTTCCCGGCTGAGCACGCCGCCCACGTCGCGGGCGCTGATCGCGGCGTGAAGCGGCATGGTGACAATGATCGTTTTGCCCGAGCCCTCCAGCACCAGCGGCCCTCGGACGACGGTGCCGGTGATGCGGCACTGGATCGCGGGCGTCTTGATCTTCGCGAAGAGGATCTTGACCTTTTTCGGCGGGAGGCAGGTCTGCCCCGGCTTGTCGATCGACCAGAGGCGACGCGGAACCGCCTGTTCGAGGCTTGCCGCCAGCTTGTCCATGTCTGCAACAATCGGGACATCCATGGTAGAAGTCTGCGGGGGCACGCTGATGGTGTCCGTCGCTCGCGGAGGCGCCTCGCGAGGAGTCCGGTCGCAGCCACTAAGGCATGCAACGCAGAGCAGGGCGGACACGATCGAGACACTCGAGAGTTCGTTCTCGCGAAAAAAAGCCCCGGCAATCTGGCCTGCCGCTTCAGCTATCGACCGACTCGGCGTTGAGACGGTTGCCCGAGCGGTCGTGTTCTTCATCGCCGCGCACCTCCAGCCGTCCGAGCGGCCACCATCCCATAGGTTTGCCAAATCAGTTTCGCAAAAGGGAACCGTTCCGTTTCTTTATCGTTCGGCCGGTTGATTTCGGTCAATGCCTGACAACACCAACGGAGGCCCTCTATGAAGATTGCGATTGTCGCTGCGCTGCTCACCCTGGCGCCGGTTACGGTGTTGGCGCAGGCCGTTTCGCCCGCCACTTCGGGAACGATGACCAGCGCCGACGTCGGCGTCTCGCCGATCTCGGGCCAGAGCGGCCCTAATTACGTGCTCGCCGCGGCCGACGCCAACCTCTACCAGATCAAGGCCGCGCAGCTCGCCGCGACGCGCGCGCAGCGGGACGACGTCAAGGCCTACGCAAAGCGCGTGCTGGCGGAAACGCAGAGCAGCCACAAGGCGCTGCTGGCAGCGCTGAAGAATGATCAGCGCACGATCAAGGCGCCGCCCTCGAACCTGTCCGCCGACCGCGCCGCCCTCCTAAAGCTGCTCCAGAAGGCGCCGAAGAGCGCTTTCGACAACCTGTATCTGACCCAGTCGGCGCAGGTTCAGCAGGCTGCGTGGGCGGTGCATAAGGGCTATGCACAGGATGGGACCGACCCGGCGCTGCAGCAGGTTGCCGGTACTGCGGTCCCTGTGCTGGAAAACGAGCTCACCACCGGCAAGTCGCTTACTCCCTCCGGGCTTGCAGGATAGGTGATACCCGCCGGGCCAGGTCGACGAAGCCCCCTTCGACCTGGTCCGGCACTTGTTTGCGGCGATCACTGCCTGGAGTGCAGCCGGCGGAATTGCTCCCGTGCTTCGCCGCGCATGAGCTGCTGCATTACGATCCAGTAGCCCGTGACGGCTGTTTCTCCTGCCGCTTGGTAAGCGTTCGCCATGTTGCGCCTGAGATCCTCGAAAAGCGCGTTTTCGAGCGCTCGCCCCTCATCGGTCAAAGAAAGCAGCTTTTGACGACGATCGCGCTCCCCGACACGGCCGCAGACGAGCCCGCGATCCATCAGATCCCGCATTACCCTGCCAAGCGATTGCTTCGAGACGCAAAGAACGTCCAGCAGTTCGCTGACAGAGATTTCCGGGTACCCGCCGAGGAAATACAGGGCGCGGTGATGCGCCCGCCCGAGGTTACGCGTCGCCAGTTCGGCGTCGGCATGCGCCAGATGGGATCTGTGGGCGAAGAACATCAGGTCCATTCCTCCCCTGATCGCGTCATCACGCAGATACTGGGCAGGGGGCGGCAGAAGCGGAGCCGTCACGCGGTCGGCGCCCTCCGCTCGCATAGTTGGAAGACCGTCACGGCTGGCTCCATCCAAGTCCCATCGCCTTTTGAAGGGCAACGAAGGCACGATCAAGCTCGCCAGTGGCTTCCAGCACCGACTGGTCGGCAGCCAGCGCCGCGCGTTCGGCATCGATGGACGTGGTCAGCGGTATCGCTCCCTGCGCGTATCGCTGCCCGGCATAGGTCGCTGACTGCTTGGCGCCGTGCCGGCTCTCGATAGACGAAAACAGGTTCCGGCGCTGATTCCCGAAGCGGGTCAGGCTGCTTTCCGCGTCCGACAGCGCGCCGAGAACCGCCTTGCGGTATTGTGCTTCCGCCTCGTCGCGGTCGGCCCGCGCCTGCTCGACCCGGGCACGGTTACGGCCGAAGTCGAGGAAGCTCCAGCTGATTCGCGGCAGGAGGAGGCCCGCGACGCTGTCAGGATCGATCACATCGGCAATATTGGGACCACCGAGGCCAATGATACCCATGATGCTGACTGATGGGAACTGCCGGGCGACGTTGACACCGATCTGCGCGTTCGATGCCGCCAGCTGCCGCTCGGCTGCGCGAATGTCCGGCCGGCGTCGCAGCATGGCGGCCGGATCGCCGATCGCGACATTCCTCGGGATCATCGGGATCGGCGCGGGGGAAGACAGCAAGGCGTCGTGAGCACCGGGTTCGTCGCCGGTGAGCAGGGCAAGCTGGTCGAGCGTGGTTGCGATCTGCCCTTCGAGCGGCAACAGCCCGGCCTCCGTGCGGGTCAGCTCGGTCTGGAGCCGAACCACCTCGTCGCGCGACGATGCACCGCGTTGCTCACGCTGTTGAAGCAGGGCGAGTGATCGCTGCTGAAGCGCTGCGGAGCGGCGGGCCAGGATCAGACGCTGCTGAAGTTCGCGCAAGGTCACATAATTCTGGGCAACCTCCGCCGAGAGACGAACCTGCGCATCGGCCCTATTGGCTTCGGCTGCCTGCGCCTGGGCTTCGGCACCTTCGGCGGCACGGCGTCGGCCGCCGAACAGATCGATCTCCCAAGACGCGTCCAGGCCGGCGTTGTAGAATTCGGCCCTGGTACGATCGGATTGCTCGCCTTGCGTCGGCAGCGCGAGCGAGCCGGCGGGAAGATCGGCGACGATCGCAGTCCCTGACCCCGAGACGGTGGGAAGCTGGTTCGCGCGCTGTTCGCGCAAGCTGGCGCGCGCCTTGCGGATGCGCGCCTCGGCGATCGCCACGTCCGGATTAGAGGCAAGCGCCCGGTCGATCAGCATCGTGAGCTGCGCGTCGCCCATGCCTTCCCACCAGCGTGCGACAGGGGTCTGCGGTGACGTGACGGCCTGATCCGCGCGGCGAAATGTCGACCCGGCGCGCTCCCCGCTCGCAACGCCCGGCGGGCCTCCATAGTTGGGGCCGACGACGCATCCAGTCAGGAGTGCGGGGAGAATGGCCCAGCCAAGTCGCTTCATCAGTGCATCGCCATCTGCGTGTCGGAGGAGATCGGGCGGAGGAACAGCGCCAGCGGCGTCGTGATCGCGATCGCGACGCCCAGCGCAAAAAACAGGTCGTTATAGGCCATGACGGTAGCCTGTTCGAGAAGTTGACCGGCGAGCTGCCGATACGCGCCGGCTTCGCCGGACGGCATGACCATGGCTTTAGCGAACCATTCCTGCGTGGTCGCCGCGTTGGCCGACACCGTTTCGCCCAGCCGGTTGAAATGCAGAAAGGTCTGCCGGTCCTGGAGGGTCGCCATCAGCGCCAGGCCGATCGATCCGCCAAGGTTTCGCCCCGCGTTGAACAGCGCGGACGCATCGCCTGCGTCTTCGGGCGCCACGGCGCTGATCGCGGCCTGGTTGAGGAACATCATGGCGAAGATCTGCCCAAAGCCGCGCACGAGCTGAGAGTTCGTCAGGTCCCCACCGGCCGACCGCGCGGTGAGATGCCAGTCCATCGCGCAGCTGACGCCGATCAGCGTCATGCCGACAAAGACCGCCAGCCGGACGTCGAGATATTTGAACGCGAGCGGCAGGAACGGCATCAGCATCAGGGCGGGGATGCCGGAGACGAAGACCACCTTGCCCGATTGCAGCGCGCTGTAATCCGCCATCGACGAGAGAAACTGGGGGATGAGGAAGGTGACCCCGTAGAGCACGACGCCGATGATGAGGCTGAGGACGAATACGCTGCCGAAGGAGCGGCTGAAGATCAGTGACAGCTTGAGCACCGGATGCGCGGAGCGGACCTGTCCGATCGTGATGAGCGCGAAGCCGAAGACCGTGGCGATCGCGAGTTTCACGATCATGGCGGATTCGAACCACATCTCGCGCTGCCCCTCCTCGAGCATGACGGTGAGCGCACCCAGGCCGATTGCGAGCCCTGCGATCCCGAACCAGTCGGCATGGCGCAGCTGGTCGAGCCGCAGACGCTCATGCTTGAGCCCGAACAGCAGGAGCAGGACGAGCCCGGCACAAACCGGCACGTTCAGGAAGAAGGCGTAGTGCCAGCTGTAATTGTCGGTGAGCCAGCCGCCGATGATCGGCCCGAGCACCGGACCGAGGATCGCGGTGCCGCCGAACGCGGCGGTGCCGATCGGCTGTTGCGATGGCGGCAGCCGTGTCGCGATGATGGTCATCGCGGTCGGGATCAGCGCACCGCCGGTGAAGCCTTGCCCTACACGCCCGGCGATCATCATCGGCAACGTCGTCGAGATGCCGCACATGATCGAGAAGCCGGTGAAGCTGATCGCCGCACCCAGAAGGAAGTTGCGCAGACCGAACAGACGCACGAGGAAGGGGCTAAGCGGGATCATGACGATTTCCGCCACGAGATAGGCGGTCGCGACCCAGGTGCCCTCCGTTCCGCTCGCGCCGATCTCGCCCTGGATGGTGGGCAAGGCCGCATTGACGATCGAGATGTCGAGCAGCGCCATGAACGACCCGATCGTGCCCGCTGCGACGGCGAGCCAGTCGCGCAGGCCGGCGCGTTCGGCCGCCATCAGCGCCCGCCCTGCGTCTCGTCGTGCTTAAGCCGCTCGGTTTCCTGTTCGATCCGGTCACGACTTCCTTTTGCGCTGATCGTGTCGACCGTAACCTCGACCGACAGGCCGGGACGCAACACCCGGCGCGCCTCCGGCCCCGCTTCAATGCTGATCCGCACGGGCACTCGCTGAACGATCTTGGTAAAGTTCCCGGTCGCGTTCTCGGGCGGGATGAGCGAGAACTGCGCGCCCGTGCCTGGCGAGAAGCTCGCAACCCGGCCGCGCAGTTCGGCGCCGTCCAGTGCATCCACCTTGATGGTCACGGGTTGCCCGACGCGCATCAGCGCGACCTGGGTCTCCTTGAAATTGGCCTCGATGTAGAGTTGATCAACCGGCACCACCGACATCAGCCGGGTCGCAGGCTGGACATATTGCCCGGCCCGGACCGCCTTGTCGGCAACAACGCCGTCGATGCTGCTGCGGATCTCGACGGCGCCGAGGTCCGTCGAGGCGCGCGCAAGCTGCGCCTGCGCGGTGCCGCGCTGCGCCTCCGCCTGGCCGATGCGAGCCGCTTGTGTGGCGACACTGCGACGGGCGGCGAGGTAGGCGGCGCGCTGCGCGCGCAGCTCCGCGGCGGCTCGATCACGCTGCAGGACGAGGTTGGCGAGGCGCTCGCGCGATTCCGCCCCTGTCCGAGTGAGCGGTTCGTAACGTCTTACCTCGTTTTCTGCCGCTGCCGCGGCAGCCTCGGCGCTCGCAACCTGGGCGGCGGCCTGAGCGACAGTGGCCTGCTGCTCGTCAAGCGTCCGGCGCGCGGTCGTGATGTTGGCGCCGGCCGCGGCAATCTGAGCTTGCGCCTGTTCGACATTGGCGCGGTAGTCACGAGGATCGAGGACGGCGAGCAGCTGGCCGCGGCGGACAGGCTGGTTGTCGGCGACGAGGACACGCTCGACATAGCCGCCCACCTTCGGTGAAACGGTCACGAAGTCCGCGCGCACATAGGCGTTGTTGGTCGACTGCAGGTATTGGCCGCTCGCGCGGTAGTTCATGTACCAGACGACCGCCGCGACGATGCCCGCAACGAGCGCGGCGATGAGGACGTAGCGGATGATCGGATAGCGCTCGAGAAGCGAGGGCTTCTTTACGCCGTCGTTCTCCTCGACACCGTCCTTCGACCTAGCTTCTGGCTGGGAATGCGCATTCCGGTCGTCATGCGGCGCATCGCCGCCTCGATCTTCAGCATGCTCGTCAGCCACTCAGCAACCCTAACGTATGTAAACCGGACCGTATCATAGTATGTGGCGATCGGCACTGCCACCCACTCTGATGGGCTCGTGCACAGCAAACTCAAGCTGCGCGAAACAAACAGCCGCTGGATCTTCGCGGCGGAATGCTTCGGCGTGAACGACTGCGATCCGACGTCCGACACGCCTGACCTTCGGCGTCGTGACAAGTGCATCCAGCCGAGCAGAGGCAAGGAACTGGAGGTTCACGCTGATGAGCTTCGGGAAGTGCCCGGGCGGAAGTTTGCGTGCAAGGGCACGCTTCGCTGCCACTTCGAGAAAGGATGCCACAGCTCCGCCATGCAAGGCGGGAAGGAGAGGGCTGCCGATCATGTACTCCACTGGCGTCAAAACAAAGGCGTCACCGCTCTCTGAAATCATGGAGCCTAGCAGCTGCGCGAAGCCGGTCATGGCCCGACAGCCCGATTGATCGAAAAGACGCCTTGGGCAGTCGCGATCAGGTGAGAAGGATCGGTATCCCAGACTTCGGTCCGTACGAACGCACGGCGCTCGGTAGCGTCGTAACAATGCGCCCACGCTGTCGCGGAGCATCTCGCCTCGGGGGACCGCACATGGTCCACCTTCAGGTTGAGGGTCGAGATTGCCAATCGCCTTCCCAGTCGGGACATTACGGCAACGCCGCAGGCCTGATCGATAAGGCTCGTCAACACGCCCGTTGCTAAAGTCTCGTCCTCGTCGGCCAGCTCCTCACGCCAACCGACACGTAGCGAGCTGAGGCCATCGCCGATCGAAACCAACTCCAGGCCAAGCCTGTTGCCCCACGGTATGTCGCCTGGTTGCAGGCTCCAGTCTCCAGCCACGATTCCATCCTCGTCCTGATCAGGCCTTGCCACCTTGGAAACGGTACGGTTTACAAATTTGGTCCGGCTTCCTAATGGTTATGGTCTCTCATGGAAACGCGGTCGAATAAATTCCTTGTGCTCGCGGTCACCAGCCTTCTGTTGGGTACGCTCCTCGTCTTTACCCTTTGGCTGTTTGATGCACGCAATGAAGACGGAAACCCTTATCTGATCCGCTTTACCGGAAGCGTTGCCGGTCTGGAGAAGGGGTCGCCGGTGACCTTCTCGGGCGTACCGGCCGGTCACGTCACGTCGATACGGTTCGACAAGGAGGACCCGTCAGCGGTTCTCGTCACCGTCAGCCTTGAACCGCGGATCCCCATCGTCGCAGGCGTGAAAGCGTCGATCGCAAGATCGGCACTGGCCGGCACCGCGAACATCAGCCTCGACGGTGCAACCTCTGGCGCGCCCCCGATCGTTGCGGCGAACGACGGGGAGCTTCCCGTCATCCCCACCAAGGAAGGCGGGCTCCTTGGCGGCGGAGGGGACCCCGTCGCACTGGTCGAGAAGATCAGCCGCACCGTGGACTCTGTCTCGCGCAACCTCGACGCCGCTCAGCAGCAGCGGGCCAGCGATCGGCTGGCGGCGCTCGCGGAGAGTTCCGCTGGTTGGGCTGACAAAGCCGGAGCAGCGTCCGATGCTCTCACCGGTGCGCGCGGCCGCGTGATTGCCGTGGGAGACGCCTTGCAGCGATCCGGCGACAGCGCCCAACAACTGAGAGCGGCAGCGGACGAACGCCGCGCGACCGTCCTCGCGAGAGCGAACCGAACATTGTTGAGAGCCCGAGACGGTGCCGATCGATTCACGGCTCGGCTAGAGGCTATTCGACCCACGATACGCGGCACGGCCGCCAAACAGGCCCAACTGCGTGAAACGGTTCGTTCAGCGAGGAACAAGGTCGGTGCTGTCAGGGATGCGGCCGTTCGCATCGATCAGGAGGGACTGGGCGTGGGGGCTCCGTCCCTTCCCATCTACAAGCCGAGGCCACGGCAGTGATCGGCCGCGATACAAGGACAGCCATTGGCTGAGATCTCGCTGGCGGGTGAGCAACCGACCGTCTCCGTTTGATTTCTCGCCAACCGGTCCGGATCGCGCTACTCTCGATCCAGGAGAACGAGATTGAGCGATGACGAAAAGAAACGTCGGCGTCCGAGGAAAATGGGCAGACCGACCACTGAGGATGCGCTCCGCCTGACCTCGCACATCCTCAAGAGCGCTCGCGAGCTGTTTTTCGAACACGGGTTCGACGGCGCCAGTGCCGACATGATCGCCGAACAGGCGCGCATTTCCAAGCGGACCCTGTACGCGCGCTTTGGCAGCAAGGCGCGTGTGTTCGAGGCGGTCATTCTCGACGAGATCGACACGCAGCTGCGGGCGCTCGAACCGTCGGGCAGCGACGAACCCGACATTGGATCGCGACTTGGCGTGATCGCAGATCGGTTGCTCGAGTGGCTCCTGACGCCCCGGATCGCGTCCATGGAACGCGTCGTCATCGCGCAAGCCGTGCGCTTTCCCGCGCTAGCGGCGAACATCCATGACTTCGGTTACCAGCGGGCCGTCCAATGGGTGGCGTCGATCCTCGCCCACGCCGATGCGAAGGGAGAACTGTCGCTGGCGGACCCCGTGTTCGCTGCCGAGCAGTTCGTCACGCTCGTCGTGGTCGCACCCATGCGCCGCGCAGCGCTGGGGCTGTCTCCTCCAGCATACGACGAGGCAGCGCGGGATCGCATTTCGCGCGGCATCGACCTGTTCCTCGATGGCTGCCGCCCGCGGCAGGAGGATGGTTGCAGCGCGTGATGCCCACCACCGACGACGAGTCTCAAATCGGTGAGCGCGCGCGGCTGGCCGAGCTCATCCAGATCATGGGGCGCCATGGGCTGAACGGGCTCGCCTCGCGCCTGGGCCTGCTGCCCGGTCGCTCAGAGCAGCCGGTAGACCTCGGTACGCCCGAGCGGGTCGTCGCGCTGCTGCGAGACCTTGGACCTGTCGCGGTCAAGCTGGGGCAGGTGCTCGCCACCCGCGAAGACCTGCTCGGGCCGGAATGGGTGCGGGCGCTGTCGACGCTGCAGGATCGCGTGACCCCGCTGCCGTTCGAGGCGCTGGAGCCGACGATCCTGGCCGCGCTCGGCTCCCCGATCGCTGATGTGTTCGCGAACTTCAACCGCGAGCCGATCGCGGCGGCGTCGATTGCGCAGGTTCATGCTGCAACCTTGCGCGACGGGACCGAGGTCGTGGTCAAGGTACGCCGGCCGGGGATCGCGGAACGCGTCGATGCCGACCTACGGCTGCTCCGCCGCATCGCGCGGCTCGCGGCCCGGCACTCACCGGAGATCCGCCGCCTCAAGCCCGACGAACTGCTGCGGTTTTTCGCGGAGAGCTTGTCGCAGGAAATGGACCTCAGCGCAGAAGCGGCAGCCTGCGAGAGCATCGGCGCGTTCCTGCAGCCGCTCGGCGTCCGGACGCCGGCCTTCTACTGGGATCAGGTCGGCCGCCGGATCAACGTGCAGGAGCGGCTTGACGGCATGCCCGTCCGCGAGGTTCTTGACGTGGCGGGTGAGGGCGGTGCTGACGTCGCCGGCAGATATGCCGATGCGGTGCTGCGGATGATCATCTTCAACGGTCGGTTCCACGCGGACCCCCATCCCGGCAACGTCTTTGTTCTGGCCGACGGGTCGTTGGCGTTCATCGACTTCGGGGCGGTCGGCGTGCTCAGTCCCGCCCGGCGGAACGAGGTTGTCACGCTCGTCCTTGCCATCGCGGGTGAGGACACACGATCGGTGACGGACGTACTGCTGCAATGGTCGGGCGAGACCGATGTCGATCGCCAGGCGCTGACCCGCGACCTCGACGCGCTGATCGGCCAGTTCCGCGGGGCGGTACTCCAGCAGATCGAGCTCGCCGACATCTTCGGCCGCGTGTTCGCGCTGCTTCGAACCTATCGTCTGGCGCTGCCGCCGGACCTCGCCCTGCTGCTGCGCACCTTGCTGATCGCCGAAGGGTTCGTGCGACGGCTCGATCCCGGCTTTGACATCACCGCGCGCGCCGCACCGATCGCGCGCGAACTGCTGCGGGAGCGGATCGGCCCGGCCGGCCTCAAGCGTGGCGGACGCCGGCTGGCGACAAGCCTTGGCCGTCTGGCCGCCGCCTCGCCCGAGCTGGTGGCCTTCGCCGAGCGGGTTGCGCGGTCGGGTGCGCTGCCGATCGAGTTGCAGAAAGGTGCCGTCTCCTCACCACCGGCATTGCCCCGGGGCGCAGATCCCAACGTCCTGTCCGCCGGCCTGCTGGTCGCCGGCGCGATCCTCCAGCACGACCATGATGTTGTTGGAGCAATCCTGATGGCTTCTGCGATACTCCTTGCCGGCTGCGCTTGGTACGCGAACAGGCAGCGGCGCTGACCTCTTGTTGTCAGCCTTTCATGTACCCAGTCGCGCGCGATTGTTTCGCTACTGATATTTCATCTCCGACGAGCGGAACGAACCAATCGGCTTGGCGTTTTCCGAAAGTAAACCGGTTGGTACCAAAGCAGCTGACCGGTTCGATTGAGCGAGGGGTTCCGCGTGTCCGAACAAACGGTTGACGAGCCGCATCTGCCATCTGAGGGCTGGTCGGACTTCGGTGCCGAGCTCAGCGCGCTTATGCCTAGTCTGGCGCGCTATGCGCGATCGCTGGCCAGGAATCCCGATACTGCACAGGACCTTGTTCAGGAAACCGTGCTGAAAGCCTGGCGCAGCCGCGCATCCTTCGAAGCCGGTACAAATATGAAGGCGTGGACCTTCCGGATCCTTCGCAACTCATTTCTTTCGCAGGTACGCCGTCGAGGCACGGTACAAGTTAGCGAGACCGCCGAACTCGCCGACATTCCGGTGGCGTCGAACCAGGAATCCGTTGTGACGCTGAGCGATGTTCGCCGTCTATGGCCGCGCCTGACGCCTGAGCAGCAGCGGTGCATCAATTTCATCGGGATCGAGGGATTGAGCTATGAGGAGACAGCCACAATCGAGCAGGTTCCCGTCGGCACAATCAAGAGCCGCGTGGTAAGAGGGCGGCAGATGCTGCGCGCACTCCTAGATCACATGAACAGCGATAAGGGATACAAAACGGAATCTCAGGTCGTGGCGGCCGGTGCAACCTGTCAGGCCGAGCCACCAGTTATCGACGAGGTGCACGAGAGACAGATCGAGCTGCTGCAAAGCTGGCGGACGAAGCGTGCGGCCGACCGCTGTTTGGTAGGCTGAGTGGGCCGGGATCTCTTGATCCCGGCTTCGTGCGGCCAATTTCAGGTCCTTTACCGTCTCGGTTAGCAGAAGACCTGTCGCTAGGGATATCGCACAAAAGGACGAAGAGACCACGGCTGGCCGAGCGGATATGTCCTGTGGTCTGCCCTAACAGCCTACATCCTCCAGCGTGTCAGTTGTGCGCTGACTTCCGGGCTGCTCTCCCATCCACCGCCGGGCATCCAGGCGCTTACCCGTCACCGCCGCGGCAGCGTCAGAGCAGAGCCAGAGCAAGGGCGGCACCACGATCTCGGGCGACAGCAGTCCGTCGCGTGCACTATCCGGCAGTCCTTCGGGAATCATGCCGGTCAGCGTCGCGCCCCCCGGCAGGAGCGCGTTCACCGTGATGCCGCTGTCCGCAAGGTCCTGCGCCCAGATCGCGGTCTCCGATTCCAGCGCCGCCTTGGACGGGCCGTAGGGCGAGAAGCCGCGCCGTCGCATCGTCTCGCGGTTCATCGAGATGTTGACGATTCGGCCCCATCCCGCCTCCAGCATGGCGGGGACGGCGGCGCGCGCCATCAGGAACGGGCCGTTGACGTTGGTGTCGGTCACCATGCGCCAAGTGTCGGGGGCGACCTCCCAAAACCGGGTCGGTTCTGTCAGGAAGGTGTCGCTCACATACTTCATGCCGCGCCCGGCATTGTTGACCAGGATGTCGAGCCGGCCGAAGCGCACGAGCGCCGCGCGCACGACTGCGGCACAATCCTCCACCCGCGTCACGTCGGCGAGCAGCGGCCGCACCCGATCGTCGCCGCATGCCCGCTCTGCCTCCCGTGCGACCGCTTCGACCTCGGCGAGTTCGCGCGCGGCGGTGGCGACGACCCGCACGCCGGCCTGCGCCAGCCCGAGCGTCATCGCGCGGCCCAGCCCGCGACCGCCGCCCGTCACGATCGCGACGCGGCCGGCAAGGCCGTGTCCGTCGCTCCCGCTCATCGGTTCAGCGCCTGCATCTGCGGCGCGGCGTAGCGCTCGCCCGCCGTTGCCCCCTTCGGCGCCGCGCGGTCGAGCCGCTCCAGTTCGCCTCGGGTGAGCGTCACGTCGAGCGCGCCGACATTCTCCTCCAGGTAGCCGCGGCGCTTGGTGCCCGGGATCGGCACGATGTCTTCGCCCTGCGCCAGCACCCAGGCGAGCGCCAGCTGGGAAGGGGTGCAGCCCTTCTCCCGCGACATCGCCTCGACCGCCGCGACGAGATCGAGATTGCGCTGGAAGTTCTCGCCCTGGAAGCGGGGGCTGTGCCGGCGATAGTCGTCAGGCGCGAGATCCTCCACCCGCCGGATCGCGCCGGTCAGGAAACCGCGGCCGAGCGGGCTGTACGGCACGAAGCCGATGCCGAGCTCGCGCACCGTGTCGAGGATCTCGCCCTCGGGATCGCGGCTCCACAGCGAATATTCGGTCTGCAGCGCCGCGATCGGATGCACGGCGTGCGCGCGCCTGACCGTGGCGGGCGCCGCTTCGGAGAGGCCGAGGTGGCGCACCTTGCCCTCGCGGACCAGCCCGGCCATCGCGCCCACCGTGTCCTCGATCGGCGTGTCGGGGTCGACGCGGTGCTGATAGTAGAGGTCGATCGTCTCGACGCCGAGCCGTCGCAGGCTCGCCTCGCAGGCGGAGCGGACGTAATCCGGGCGCCCGCACACGCCCTTGAAGGTGCCGTCCTCGCCGCGAACGTTGCCGAACTTGGTGGCGAGAACCACCGCGTCGCGGCGATCGCGGATCGCACGCCCGACCAACTCCTCGTTACGGCCTACCCCGTACATGTCGGCGGTGTCCAGAAACGTCACGCCGAGATCGATCGCGCGCTGAATGGTCGCGACCGCCTCGGCTTCGTCGGCCTGCCCATAGAATTCGGACATGCCCATGCAACCGAGGCCCAGCGCAGATACGCGCAGCCCGTCGCCCAGCTTTCGTTGCTCAAGCACCAATTATCTCCTGTTGTAAGATCATGCCGGTTGGCCAGTCGTCGGTAGCAAGGCGGGCCGGCACCGGTTCAGCCTTCAGACAGCAACTGCTCGGCGAGCTGGCTGTGCTTTTCGTCGGCCTGCTTGGCCTCGTCCGCGCACGCCTTCATGTCGCGCGCCGCATCGTCCATGCCGGTCTGCCGGCAGTAATTGGCCATGGTCCCGAACGAAGCGATCCAGTAATGAAGCGCGAGCTGCCCGCTGGCGATGATGCCGAGGTCGCGTGAGGCATCGTCCGGTGCCGCTTCGCGGATCCTGCGGCTCACCTCGTAATGCGCTTCGAGCACAGGGTTGTCCTGCTGATCGGCCGGGCCCGCCTGCTCGGCGGCGCGACGGATGCGGTCCGCCCATTGGCGGGAAGTCCGGTTGCCCTCTTCGAGCGCGGATCGCAGCGCCGGGTGGCGCGCGTCGTTGTTGATCTCGTCGGTCGCCTTGGCGGCGACGTCGCTGCCGGCCCGCATCGCGGACAATCCTTGCGCGACCAGCTTCTTCAGGTTGTTCTCGTTCATCAGGTTCGTCCTCGTCCTGCCGTGCCTCGTTCAGGCACGGTGAGGGATTCTAATCTCGTCGCTCCGTTCTGTTCCGTCGGTCCTTCCTCGATCAGAGCGCAATCAATGTTTGGAGCTCATGGCCGACCTCCCGGCCTGCACCTCCTGCGGCTTGCAGGAGCGGGCTGCGTGAACCAGCGCGGCAGGGCAGGCATGCGGGAAGCTCGGACCGGCGTTGCAGGCGTGAATAGCGTCGTAAGCGGTCCGAACCGAGCCGAAGCGGACCTTCTTGAGAGCCTTCCCGACAGGAGCATGCTGACGGTGGCTCCAGGCTGAAGTGATTGGACGGAGGCGCTGCAGTGACGGGAGCCCGCGGAAAATATCGCTCAGATGCTTAACATAATCTATCTTATCGCACTAGCGGGTTGTAGGTGCTAAGTAGAAATGACACTCCTCCGCTAGATAGAAAAGGCACAACGAGTGCCAGCGGGTCGCCGGTGTCATGGCCATCCTCGGCAGCGAGGATGTGCAAGCGATGACGGTGCTGAC
>NZ_JBDZDK010000040.1:0-26092 GCF_040049155.1 Sphingomonas silueang | reverse complement strand
ACTTCCAACTCGTCCAACCTCACAAACCCACGAAACTTAATATACTTTGCGGCAACGCTCAGGCTTTTGTTGACCATTTGTTCCGACTGCCGCTGTCCATATGACAAACCTTGAGGTGCCCCCACATAGTCGCCGCGCGCGGGCACATGCGTCTTGTGGATCACGAACATCCAGTTCGGGAGCGATTCCGAGCTGTTGATGAGCACGCCGTGGGTGTCGCGCCACTCAGCGATCGCGTTGACGCCGAGACCGCCGACGATGAGCAGCGCGACCGCGGCCCACAGGTGCTTGCGTGGCCGCCAACGCTGGTCTGTCGCTTCAACGACCGCTGCCATCGCTGCCTCCAAATACCGTCGCGCTGGCACCGGGGACCAACTGCGCTGTGGGCGGGGCCATGCCCGCCGCCGCCTGAGCCGGTTCGGACGCGCCGAACGGTCCCGCCTGTACCGGCGCACCGGCCACGCCCACCGGGGCGACCGAGACCGGCATGGTGGTCGGAGCCGTCGCACGGGCCGCCTCGACTGCCTGCATCTGCTGCTGCATCTGCGCCGCCGACGCCGGCCGTGGCCGGGGTACGCCGGACGCATAGATCGCGTTCGCGATGCTTGCCGTCACGTCGGGGATGTTCTTCGACAGGACTGCCTCGCCGACCAGCACCACCTCGCCGGTAGCGCCGCGCCGGGTGATCTCGCGTTCGAGGCCCCCCATGAACCCGCGCATCTCGGCTTCCACCCGATCGGGCGGGGCGGCGCTGCGCGCTTGCGCCTGCACATAGTCGCCGACGATGCGTGACAGGTCGGCGCGTACGAACCGCGTCTGCTTGGGGTACAGTACCGCCTGGGTCACCCACAGCGCCCAGACCGCGATCGCGAAACCGAGCGCACAGAGCAGCAGCTGCGGCGCGGTCAGGCCTGCGAAGACCTTGGTGGGCGCATGGCGAACAGCCGGGGCAGTATGGGCCGGCACGTCATCCGCTGCCTGGTTCACGGTCGGATCAGCCACGCTGCACGCCCCCCTGGGCCGGATCGCGCGGGATCAGGGAGCCGCGACGCAGGAACAGGATGGTGGCGAACACGACCAGATGGATGGTCGCGAGCATCGCCTTGAACCGCATAAGCCGGTCCGCGTCGGCCGCGACGTAGCGACTGGCGAAGTTGTCGAGATGCAGCATCGCACCGTCGAGCGAGAAGCTGCCGATCACGAGGAAGAAGAGAACGAAGACCCCCCAGCTCATCAGCAGCGTCGAGGCGAGCAGACCGCTCCAGTGGAGGGCAAGGTACAGCCACCAGCCCCGGTCGCGCGGGAACCGCGTGGTGCCACGGCGATGGATTTGCCGGACCAGGGTGTTGCCTTCGATGGTGATCGACATGGAGGTCACTCCGCTGCGAGCTGGAGCGGTTCGTCGCTTCCCGCGTCGCTCCATTTCTCGGGGTTCTGGGGGTAGGCGACGCGCTCGATCGCGGCGTCCATTGTCAGCCCTTGCGCGACCAGTTCGCGGATCGCGGCAAAGGTGCGCGGCGAGGACGAATAGACGGTTGCCGAATAGGGATCGAGGACGAGGCGGCCGACCGCCAGCGTGTCCGGCCCCTTAATCATCACGTCCGAATATTCGACGCCCTGACGCTTCAGCGAGCGCAGCAGCGCGTCGGTATGATCGTCCATGTCGAAGCGGCCGAGCTTCTTGAAGTCGGCGATCGTCTCCGCCTTCTGCTGGAGGATCACCGACCAGTCGCTGTTCTCGAGCGCCGCGCGGCTGCCGTCCGACTTGTAATAGTCGTTGAGGCTCTGCGTGGCGGTTACGAGGCTCGCGCCGTACTTGCGGCAGGTACGGGCGTAGGTCTCGATGAAGTCGGCCATCGAGCCGCCCTTGAGCATCTGCCACGCTTCATCGAGGAGCAGTGCCTTGGGGATGCCGCGATCGAGGCGACGCATCATCTGTTGCGCCATGAACATGATCGCGGTCAGCGCGACCGCACGCAGCTCCTCGCGCGACGACAGGTCCGACAGTTCGAACACGGTCAGGTCGGCCGAGAGCTGGAACGACACCTCGCCCTGAAAGAACCGGCCATAGGTGCCGCTCCCCGAGAAGGGCCGCATCGAGATGCCGAGATTGATCGCGACCTCGTTGCCGGTCTCCTCGAGCGCGGCGATGATGTCGTCGATCTCGCCGGCACGGCCCTTGGCGGCCCACACCGAATTGACCGCACCGTCGATCAGGCCGCGCTCGAGGTCATCGAGCTTGTCGATATAGCGGGCCATCTGACTGACGATGGCTTTCAGCATCGCGAGGCAGTCGACCAGATAGTCCGGGTCCGCCTCGACCTGCGCCATGTCGATCATCGAGAACGGGTTCAGGCAGAAGCCCGAGGCCATGGTGAACTCGACGAAGCTGCCTCCCTGCAGTTTCGCCGAATGCTCGAACGAACGGCCATCATCGATCACGACCACCCGCGCGCCGGCACCGACGAGCGAGGAGCACAGCTCCTGCAGCGCGACCGACTTGCCGCTGCCGCTCTTGCCGAACACCGCGACATTGTGGTTGCCCGCGCCATTCTCGAACGGCGACCAGAAGAACGGTTGCCCGCGCCTGCCGATCAGCATGAGATGCGGGACCGGGCCGCCGAGATACTCGCCCTGGATCGGGGCGAGGCTCGCTGCTGTCGTGGTCAGCATCGTGCGCAGCCGCTTCATGTTGCGCAGGTCGAACGACAGCCCGTTGGCCATCGTCATCGGCATGGCGGCGAGCAGCCCCTGGATCTGGAGATAGCGGTCGTCGAGCAGGTCCCAACCCGCCGCCCGGTACACCGACTTCAGGATGCGCTCGTTGGCGTCGCCCTTGCCCTTGGGGCTGAAGGAGGTAACCGAAAAGAATCCCTGTACGAGCTTGCGGCCCTGACCGAGCTCATCCTTGACGAAGCGCCATTCCTCGGACTGATCCTTCAGCTGCGGCAGCATCCGCGCCGACTTGCTGTCGCCGAGGCTGGTGGTGCGCATGAACTTGCGCCCGGCGCGCGAACTTTCGCTCTCCGCATCGGTGAACTCGAGACAGAGGTTGGTCGAGATCGGGCAGGGCATGCGCAGCTTGTCGGCGAACATATCGCCGATGAGCTTGGCCATGTCCCACGGTGCCCAGCGCTTGGGCAGGTTGCGTACCGAGAAGGACCGGACGTCGAAGGTGTCGGGGTAGATCTCGCCGATCTCGGGCGCATCGTCGACCACCTTGCCGGTCGGGCGGAAGCGCTCGGTCCGCAGCAGGATGCGGTCGGGTTCGATCCGCATTTCGAGGTCATGCCGTACCGCCTGATCGGCGATAGGGTCGAACGGATTATAGCCGATGGTATCGTCGCCCGGCGCCGTCGTCGGCGAGGTGATGTCGTCGATCCAGGCGATGAGCTGCGCCGGGTCCATCGGCCGTGCGGCGATCCCGATCGATTCCAGCGACGAGATCAGGCCTTCCATGACCGCGATGATCTCCTCCGCGCTCACCCGGCCCGACGATGGGGCCGCGAACGAGATCGCGACGCGGTGCTGGCGCAGCATGAAGGGGGCGGCGTTGCTGAGCGACGTCCACACGCCATCGACCAGATAGGCGGTGCGGTGCTTCGCCATCCGCTCATAGACCCCGCCTGCGGCGTAGCGGGGCACGTACCAGCGCGAGAGCGGCTCGCCGACCCGCGGGCTCATCCAGCCATGGAACTGGAGGCAGCTCGGTGCCGGGATACCGTCCGAGAGGAACTGGGTGAGGATGTCGGCGGTCCGCTCGTCCGCCCCGATCAGCGGGGCGACGTCGAGCACGAACCCGCGCGAGGCGGTGTTGTAGAACAGCTTCGTCTTCGCGTCGTAGCTGCGATAGGGCAGCCAGTGGACGAGACGCGGCACCGCCGTCGTCGGACGCGCGCTGTCGGGCGTGCTGGTATCGCCCAGCACGTTGGTCTGCAGCCAGCGCCAGAAGCTCACCGTTCACCCCCGTCGACGCCGGGGAAGGCTGGGGAACGTACCGTGGGCGCGGGCTTTGCCGCCCGCGCATCCTGTTCGATGCGGGCCGCAGCGCTCCGGATCGCCGGGTTTGCGCCGATCGCTGCGACGGCCTGCCGGCCCTCCGCGCTTGCCTAAGCCGGGATGATCGTCGCCGCAGTCGGCGAACCCTGCGGCCTTGGTGCAGAGAGCGCGGAAGCGTTGAGGGGCGTCGCTGCCGGACCGACCGTCCGAACGGTTGCGTTCGGGGAGAGCGGGCGGACAGGGAGTGCGGGCGTAGGCGAAGGTTGCGCAGTGGCATGGAGCGCGCGCGGACGGGGAGACGTAGTGAGCGTACCCGCCACTTCGCGCTTGATCGCGCCGATCGGGTCGGCAGTTGCCGTGCGGACGTGCGCGCTCGGGCGGGCCGCGCGGGCGGCGTCGATCGCGGCAGCACTCGGCAGATCGGGATCGCCTGCCTCCGGGGCGGGCAGTGCCGCTTCAGCGGCATCGAGCGCGGCCAGTAACGTCGGACCGGTCGCCACTTCGGCGACCTTCACGTTATCCGTCGCAACAGCCTCCCCGGCGCTCGCCTGGCGCCAGTTGCCGGTATCGACGACCGCGTGCACGGTGGACTGCTCGTGCAGCCGTCCCGCCGCGTCGATGTGCGAGAGGAACACGATCCGCAGGACCTTCTCGCCGGTCCGCACAGCGCCGCCTGCGGCGACCAAGAAGGCACGGTCCTGCTGCTGGGGTGCCGGATAGGGGCCGGCGGGCTGGATGAACCGGTCGCCGTCATTGCCCGAGATCATCGCCAGCGCCCGATCGTCGATCACCGACGACGGCGCGCAGATGCCCTCGGGTGCGACGCAGGCGAAGCTGCCCTTCACGTTACCGCCGAGCGTGGCGCAGCCCGACAGGGCGGCACCGCCGACCAGGAGCAGGGTGACGGAGCGGCGCGTCACGACCGGCCTCCCACGATCCAGCGTTCGAGGAACTCCCTGGGCCGATAGCCCTCGATCATCGCGCCGTCGCCACGCACGATCACCGGCGTTCCCTGCAAGCCGTGCTTGCGCGCAAATACTTCGTTGGCATCGAGGCCGGAGGTGTCGCACTTCGCCGACCCCCTGACCGGCTCCCCGGCATAGGCAGCATGGAGCGCCTTCACCCGGTCCCTGGCGCAATAGACGGTGTCGGCGACATCGCGGCTGCCGAGCGTCGAGATCGACCGCTCGATCACCCGCACGTTCATCGTCGCCAGCGTGTTGGTGAGCGCACGGCAATAGCTGCAGCGGAAGTCCGAGAACACCGTGACCGTCGGTCCGCTCGCCTTGCCCCACGCGATTGCCCCCGAGGCGGGCAGTCCGTCGAGGGACAGATACCGCACCGGGGCCGGCGCAGTCGTGCGCGCGGCACCGGGGGCGGGCGGCGCGTCACCCTCGCTGTCGGCGGCTGCCTTGGCGGCCCCGCCGATCAGGGTTTCGGGGCTCATCTCCAGCAGGCGGGCGGCGGTCAGGTCCTGCCGCGTCTCCATGTCGTAGATCCGCCCGACGACGAGGTACCGGCCCGTGCGGTCGACGTAGAACAGGTTCGAACCGGCGGTGACCTCGCACAATCCATCCACTTTGGTGCAATCGACGTTGCTGAGCGTGGTCTTGGGCAGACGCTCCTTCAGCAGCTTGGTGACATTGCGCTCGGGGCGCTGGATGAGATCGGTGGCGAGCGCGCCGCCGGTGATGCCGAGCACGCTCAGGCACACCGCACCGATCCCGATCCGGACGCGCCGCGACAGCTTGCGCTCAGTTGCGGACATGGACACCCTCCAGGAAAATGATCTCGACATCGACGCCGGTCGGCATCTCGATGACGGGCTGATACTGTTCGGCGCGCTCGATCAGATATTTCGAGACCATGTCGCCGGTCTGCGAGACGCCTTCGCCTAGGCCCCCCTGTGCGATTTCGCCGAGCCCCAGTTGCTGGCGCTTGCCACCGACCGAGACGGTCGGCGCGGTCAGGAATTGCTGCGAATTGGCCGAGAAGCCGCGACCGAACCCGCCGACCAGCCCCGCCATGAATGCCTGGCTGATGAGCGAGCCTTCGCGGCTGACCACCCGCCCGCGCACCCCGGTCTTGCCGCCGAACGCGACGAAGCCCTTCACCTCGGAGACCGCGTACCGGCCGCCGGGTTGCGGGCAGGTCATCTTCTGCAGCTTGATATAGACCTTCTCGCTCGACAGCTCGCCGCGCGCCGCGCCGTTGATGAGGCACCCCTGGATACGCGTGGTCAGGAGCTTGCCGTTCTGGAACACCGAGCGCGCCGGACCGGTGACCCGCAGCACCACCGGCAGCGGGTCGGTCTGGCTGCCGACCCCCGCCGCCGCATCTACCCCGACGATGACCTTGGCGGTCGCGATGCTGTTGGGCGGCAGATAGTTGACGCTGTCGGTGAAGACCGTGTTGCCCTTCTCGACCCGCGTCGCGGTGCCGCCGACTTCGCCGAACGAGACCAGCTTTACCTCGTTGATTCGGACCGGGGCGGGCGCGGCGGGCGCAGCCGCAGACGCTTGCGACGGCTGATAGGCACTCGGCCCGCCGGGGCCGTACATCGCACTCGGCCCGGGCGGCGGTGCGGCAGGCGTGGGTGCCTCGTTGATCTGGCGCCGCAGTTGCTCGTTTTCGGTCTGATAGGCGCTCAGGACCCGCTGGCCATCGGCGGCCATGCCGTGGTTCTGCGCCTGTAGCGCCGCGACCTGTGCCGCCAGTTCGTCGACGCGCGTCTGGGTGCCGCCGACCGCCTTCAGCTGGTTCTCCGCCGACTGGAAGCGGTTCTCTGATGCCGCCTGCCATTCCTTGTCCGAGAGGTTGCGGTTGACCATGTCGCTGGTCGACACCTCGACGTCGGTAGCGCCGGTCTTGGTGCCGGTTGCCGTGTCAGTGCCGTTCCCGCTGCCGCTGAACATCCAGAACGATGTGGCAATCAGGCCGACACCGGCGATGCCACCCATCACCAGCTTCTGCTTGCGGTGAACGGCGGTGTTGGCCGCCAGACCATCGGCATCAGGCGCGCCGGTTGCTTCCGGCGCATCGAGGTTCGGGCGATTGCGCGAAAAGGGGTTGCGCAGAGCCATGGTTACTTCCCCTTCGCGGAAACGAGATAGGCGGTGGTGGCCTTGCCGGGCGCAAGGTTCGGCTCGGCGATCGAAACGGCGAGCGCGCTCGCTGGGGCGACGGTCGCCTCCGTCAGCGTGGTCGCGGTGGTGCCGGTGTTCTCGATCCGCAGCACGCGGCCGGTCAGCGTGTCGCCTTGGTATTCGGCGATCATCTGCACCTTCAGATTACCGACATGCACTGGGCGCAGCGAGCGCTGGTGCATCTCATAGGGTGCGGCCACCTTGTTGGCGTACATCGCACGCACCAGCTCGATCGCGGCGTCCTCGGGTGCCGGTGCGGCGGCAACCCGGTTGGCGGCTGCGCCCTCGGCATCGTCTGCCTGGATCGCGGGGTTGGCGATGAACACCTGGACCGCCTCGTCGCCCAAGGGGCGGCACACGAACTTGTAGACATAGCCCCGGCGGGTCGTGGCGAAGAACGACAGCGTTGGGCGCGAATAGCCCTCCGGTACCGAAAGGTAGATGTCACCGCGCACCGGCTCGTTGACGACGCTGAAGTCGCTCGCCGGGTCGCCCGAGTTGATCTTGGAGACCGCGGCGAACGCGTCCTCGACGAGACTGATGCGGGTGAGATCCTTCGACGATGCGTTGCACAGCACCTGTGCCCCGTCCGACACCCGCAGCGTCTGGTCGGTGGCTGCCGACGCAGGGGCTGCGATCATGACGGCAGCGGCGCAGATGAGCGCACCACCGGTCATGCGCCAGAGCATGCAGCGCACGTTTGAGGCAAGCGCGGTGCCGAGCATGGCGCTGCCGATCGCGAGATAGCCGGTCATTCGGCGGTTCCCTTTGCCGCGGGCCGTTCCATGCCGAAGCCGACGAGCTTCAGCGACAGACCCGAATATTCCCAGTCGAACCGGAAGGTCCGCGGCTCGCGCGAGATGACCTGCTGACCCGCGATCGTGGTCATCTCGCCGGTCACCCGCGAGCGGAGTGCGCCGGTATCGATCTCCATCGACTGGATGTTGAAGAACTGCGCGATACTCGATCCGCGTTGCTCGTCGACGATCTTGAGCAGGTCGGCCTTCACCTTGCCTTGCGTGCGCGGCGAGACGATCGCGAGGATCGATTCCATCCAATAGTCGAGGCTGTTCGGCGATCGGTTGAGCGTCAGCAGTGCGACATCGCGCGTGATCTGTTCGAGATAGTCGCGCGACACGCCTGCGCTCGACACCGTGACCGGCGAGCGCAGGACCGGTTGCAGGACGATCTCGCGGCTACGGGTCGCCGACATAAGCAGTAGCAGCGCCACCGCGCCGGCCAGAACGACCGCGACGATGCCGAGCATGTTGCGCTGGCGCAGGATCCGCTGCCCCTGCGTATGCTGATAGGAAAGGTCCATCTCAGCCCACCATCAGACGGAGGTAGGAGGGTGGCGTGGCCCGAAGCGACGGAAACCCGCCTGGTAGGTGCCAATAGGCCAGATGGATCAGCCACGATTCCGCACGCCCAGCTTTTGCTTTTTTTAGTCCCCACCAGCCCGCGAACGCGAGTGCGATGCCGATGAGGATATGCTGGGTAAGGATCCCCCAGGTGAAGGGGATCACCATCGCGAGGAACTCATCGATCGTCCAGAACCCGATGAGTTCGGGGTCATCGAGATGCGACGGGATCGTGTACTTGTCCATGTGCGCCACCCTCCTGGGAGCCACCGGGGCGCGGTGCTGCTACACCGCACCCCGGCGACCGGCGATCAGATCGTGCCTGTCACTGTCGACGTGACGATCGGGATGCCGGTGCCGGCACCGACGCCGACCCCGACCGGGATCGCCACCTGACCGACGCTGAACCGGCCCGAGGCCAGCCCGATGACGCCTCCCGCGAGCGACAACACCGTGATGATCTTGCCCCCCGATCCGGAGAGAAAGGCGGTGAACTTCGCGAGCGCGGTATTGAAAGTAGCGTCGGTCCCGGCGAATGCCGGTCCCGCGCACATCGCCGCCACCCCGACGACGCTCACGGCCGCGAGTGCCATCGTCTCGCGACGGTTGCCTTTGAACGTGTTCTTCATGCGGGTATCCTTCGAGAAACCCATACGGTCCCAAAGGACCGCATGGGCTCGGGATCATCCCTCCCGGTGGAGTGACCCACTCGGAAAGCGAGGCCGGCGGCGCTGCTACACCGCCGGCCCACGGGCGATCAGATCGTGCCCGTGACCGTCGAGGTGACGATCGGGATACCGGTGCCGGCACCGACGCCCACGCCGACCGGGATCGCGACCTGGCCGATCGAGAAACGACCCGAAGCCAGACCGACGATGCCGCCCGCGAGCGACAGCACGGTGATGACCTTGCCGCCCGAACCGGACAGGAAGTTGGTGAACTGCGTCAGCGCAGTGTTGAAGGTGGTGTCGGTGCCGGCGAACGCCGGACCGGCGCACATCGCGGCGACCGCAACCATGCTGACGGCCGCGAGGGCAGCGGTTTCGCGGCGGTTACCCGCGAGGATCTTCGGTTTCATTCGGAGTTTCCCTTCGATGGAATAAAGCGCAAATAATTTCGCGCCGCTCGAAGAGTGCAGTTAATGCGAACCTGCCGTCTAGGCGTATCTCAAATATCAACAGTCTGCGTGGCAGTTCTATGAATTCCTCCTTAAAGTTATGCCTGTATTTCCTCAAAAGGATAGTGTGCTAGATCATATTTGATCCAGATGACACAAGCATGAGTCACGCCGACTCATTTTTGCACCGCAATCGGAAAATGCATTTCCATTGGGAGTGGGACATTTCGATTTTTGACAGGGAACGGTTAGGAAATATTTTGTCCCAAGCAAGATAGCAACGAAAAGGAACCATTTTGGACTGAACCGGGTGCGAAATAAAATTTCATTGAACGAATTTGTTTATAAAAGGTTGCCAACGCATCAATGGTGAATCTATCGGAAGTCTTCCCTTCGGAGATAGAAGATGCATTCGTTCGCAGCCGACTGCGCTTATCGAAAAGCGCCCGAGGCGAATTATAATTCCAACTTAGTCGATACAATCATATTGTACGCTAAAGAAAATCGTATCAGTAAGCGTCAAATTGCAGTCGCTACTGGTATTGATAGAGCCCGTGTCCAAAGGATTCTCTCTGAGAATCATAACGTACGGTATGAAGCCAGATCGTCTGAGCTAAACAGAATTTTAAAAGCTATTGGTATGAGTAGATATGATGCTCTTGTATCGGAAGAGATCAGCGAACTACTCACCGAGCGAGCAGATATGCTGAATCTGCTTCCTTTTCTTTCAAGTATGTTGAACGGGTTAGTGTCAGAGATAGCTAGCGAAATTCAATCTATAGAAGGGATTGAAATAGGCGCGTGTAAAACCGTACACGCTGACGCTATGCGGAAACGGGTCGCAAAGCTGGTGGCTTACGAACTGCGTCGATTTTTTGAACGGCAGGAAGCCCTTTACGCCGACATGGAGCAAGGTGTCACCCGCGCAAGGCTGCATTCGCCGTAAGCCAGTGTGCTGAACGATCAGCCCTTTGAAGGGGTGCGAACACAGGCATACTGCTTCGATAAATGCATTCGTGTTATCGACGACATCCCTGTTATGCGACCGGTGCGTGTGCAGATTCGTGTTATCGACGACACCTCGCATTCTGTGCCAGCCACTTAGTCAGCTGGTTCGATTCGTGTTATCGACGACACCTCTACCCGCGTACAAAGTCAGCTCGTAAGGGTGGATTTCCTCCGAACAGGGAGGTGCGGTTTGGTGTACGATAGCGCAAGCTGAAACGGGTACTGGGTATGAGCGATGTCACTGTTATCCAAGGCGATCTTTTTGCTCTTGATAGCCCATTGCGCGGTAGCGTGCGTGGCGAACGATCCCTCATGGCTTACCCGTTCTTTGCCCTAACCAAGCAAGCTTGGATGACGCCGTTGAAATATGAAACCGATATGGTTTCCATCGAGGTGGGCCCAGGGCCGAAAGGAATTGCTAATATCTACGATAAAGAGGTTTTGCTCTATATCGCTAGTATAATGGCCACTAAGCTTGATAATAACGAAGCAGTAACCCAAGAATTTCATTTTACCGCTCATGACTTATTTAGAGTAACAGGAGTAAGTGGATCAGCAAGGTCGTATAATAGGTTGTTTGAAGCGCTGGAAAGGCTTCAAGGAACTCAAATAAAAACTGATATAGAGACTGGCGGCGAAGGCGAGACAGGATTCTTCTCTTGGCTAGAATCCGCAAAGTTGCAGTATAGTAGAGGAAAATCCGGCGAGAAGCGCTTGAAATCCGTAAAAGTCCGTCTTTGCGATTGGCTATTCCGGGCCATAATGAGGGATAGGCAAGTTCTACAATATGCTCCAACGTACTTTCAGTTGAGCCCTGTTGAGCGCAGGCTGTACGAAGTTGCCAGAGCTTGTTGCGCCGAGAGTGAACTTTTTATAACCATAGGCGATCTCAAACTACAGACCGGGTACCAAAGCTCTGCGCGTCATTTTAAGCAGCAAGTCAAGGACGCTGCGGAACGGAATTCAATTCCTGGATATCGCTTTTCTATTGAACCGTCTGCAACGTCCAATGGGAAAGTAGCACTGGAACTCGTCAGAATCGTACCCGAGCGCCAAGCTTCTATCACTGCCGAGACGCTTGCTTGATTGGAATCGCGGCCGCCTACGGGTGTCGTCAATAACACGAATGGACCGAGCAGGTGTCATCGATAGCACGAATCTTTATCCGCTGGTGTCGTCGATAACACGAATCAATGTCATTTCGGCCGGCCATGAATTGGGGCACGGTGACATCGCCCAATCGGTCGGGCGAACACGTGATGAGGATTCGGCTGTGACCACATAAAGGAAAGCCCGGCACGAAGGCCGGGCATCCCAGGGTTAGATGGAGCGATGTCGCCAAACATCGATCCGGCATCCTTACTGGTGCCCTCCATATAATCCGGAATGAACTGCGGTTCAAGGATGCGCGTTTCGCGCCACGGAATCTTTTTGCCTGGTCCCGGCCTCCGTATGGAGGAAGGTGAATGGGGGTAACGATAGGGAGCGCGGCTTTGGCCGCGATCGCCGGGATGACGCTGCGTCGCGCCCCGGCGAAGTCGGGTGCGCGCCATGGCACCGGCGCGCCGGTGCTCCGCGACAGCATCGAGGCCGGGACGTTCGAGGAGACGTTCTTCGCGGTGCCAGCCAAAGGGGAGACCGACCGGCTGCTGCACGTCGCACGCCGGACGCTGGATGCGGCCAAGCGGCTGCGCCGCGACGAACGCACCGCAGCGAGATCGTTGAGTGCGTCCGAGCGCATCATCGCGCGCCTGACCGCAGGGGCAGTGCGGGTCTATGAGGAGATCCTGACCCTCAGCCGACTGAACCGTGGCAGGGTGTATCCAAGCTACGACCACCTTACGAAGGCCACGGCGCTGGGGCGTGCTACCGTCGCTCGAGCCCTGAAGGTGCTCGAAGCCATCGGCTTCCTTGTCCGGCAGCGCCGGTTCGTTCGCGTGAAGGCTGAAGGGCCGGGGCCTCGGTACGAGCAGACCTCGAACGCCTATCGTCCGCTGCTGCCCTCGCGTGTCCTGTCCTATCTCCCGCGCTGGATGCGGCCCGCACCGCTGCCCGCCGATGAGGTACAGCGCCGTGCCGACCATGCGGGCGAGCTTGGGGGGATGATGGCGTCGCTATCGTGCCGCGAGTTGGCGGAAGTGACGGTTGGCGGCCAACTCGGCAAGATGCTGGCGAAGCTCGGCGCTGCGGTCGACCAGCGTGAGCGTGAGTATCAAAATGATCCTCAACCGCTACCGGAGTCATATAGTAATGGGCGAGTAGAGTTGGCCTAGCCGGCCAACAGGTCACGCCTGCCGACGAAAAACAGAAAACATCACGCGACAAACGAACATCGCCGAAAGATGAGATGTCGGACGCGCCGGCTAAGCCGGCGCGAATGCTCCCCGACGGGATCAAGCGGCTTTCGCTGCGTGCTTCACATCGCGCTCGTTCGATGAAACGTCGGACAGAACGTGGCGTCTCATTTAGAAGGAGGTCACGCTCGACATCGGTCGCGCGGTAGGCGCACGAACGGGCACAGCGGCACTTTGCGGCCCTGTGGCCATGCGCGTCCAGTTGGTCAAAATGTTCGCGACATAGGCACGCGTCTCCGGGATCGCTGGAACGGCCCCGCCGCGAACCCGGCCCGGTCCGGCGTTATATGCGGCAAGCGCCAGATGGATTTGCCCGAACCGGTCGAGCTGCTGGCGCAGATAGCGCGCACCGCCGCGAAGGTTCTGGCCCGGATCATACCGATCGACCCCCAACCCCTGCGCAGTGGCAGGCATCAGCTGCGCCAGCCCGAAGGCGTTCTTCGGCGACATCGCCAGCGAGTTATACCCGCTCTCGCGGAGGATCATCGCGTCGAACAGCCCGACCGGTATGCCATATTCACACGCGACCGCGCTCATCATGCCGAAATAGGCGGCACGTCGCCCCTCCGTTGCACGGTCGAGGAAGCCGCTCGGGTGCCATGCCAGCGGCGTGCAACCGGGGACGAAGGCAGCCGGTTGGGCGACCGTACCTACGTGCATCCAGGCCGGGGCGACGATCGCCGACAGCGCCGCAACCCGCGGGGCCGCCACAGCGGCGAACCGCGCGGTGTTCTCGGTCGCTACGGGTGCCTCCGCGAAAGCCTGTGACATCCGAAACTCGACGTACCGCCGGCTCAGGTCGTGCTCGCGGAATGCAGCCGGCTCGCCGGTGGACACGGGGTCGACCGCTGGAGACGGCGCCGAGGTCATCGCGATCAATTCGACCCGCCTGACCGGCGGTTTCGGGTTCGCCGACGCCATGACAGGTACCAACGTAACGCTGGTTGCTATCGCCAAAACCGCTCGATCTCGCATTTTCGCCCTTCCCCGACCCTTTGGGAAGCAGGGGAATGGGTTGGCGAGAAACTTGTCAACCCCGCCGCATGGGCAGGAATGGCGGTCAAACAAGCTCCAATTCGGCTATTTCGGCGCTGATAATCGATCCGTTTCGACGCGGATCGAACGATCTGCCTTACCAGGTCAGCGAAGCCGCGAACGCACCGACCACCCCGAGCGTTACCGGGGTCGAAAGTAGGTACAGCCGCTGCCACCTTCACCAGAGCCTGGGCAGGAACAGCACCGCCCCTCGGACACTGGTGGCTTGCTGCCAGACACAGTCCTGCCATGCGCCATGGATGGTCACCGTCACCGACAGCACCATTGCGATCGAGCAGCACAGCCCGGCCGCGACGTAGACGGCGATCCAGTTGGCGATCTCGACCGGTGTGAACTGGTTCATTCCGTCGGCCTCCAGACAATCGGTTCAAATCGGATACGATTTAGGTAATCGGTCACCGATCTACCGTTTGAAGCGCTTAACCGTCCCACATAATGCCTCACGAACGATAAACGCTCGGTCTCGGTCCATGCTCCAGCTTCGTCGGCGCATGATGGTTGAGAGAAAAGAGGGAGCGGGAGAGGCGAGCCGGAAATGACTTCCGTGCTTCCGCACGCGAGCGCCGGTCCGCATTCGCATCTTCTCGAAAGTCAGGCGCGATATGCCTCGCTATATCCTGTTCATCCGTCGCCCCGGTTGCAACGACCATGCCGAACAACATCCAACGGAGCAAAGTGCGCTCACCGCGCTGGTCGACCAGGTTCGTAAGGACTGGCCGCAGAACCGCGAATGGACGAGTGATGACGACGCGATCGCGTGGTGGGCTGCGCAGATGCAGGCGACCCATGCGATCGTCCGTGTCGCGGCGACCCAACACTGACGGACAGGCGGGCCGGCCTTTCAGGCTGGCCTACCCGTCGCCGATGGAGCCTTTTCGATGCCCGTTATCGCCCGTTCCCCCGAACCCCACCTCCGCGCCATCGTCGATGCGCTTGGCGGCACCTGGACCGGCTACACCGCAATGTGCCGCTGCCCCGTCCATGCTGACAACACGCCAAGCCTGTCGCTCCGACAGGGCGACCGTGGCATCCTCGTCACCTGCTTCGCCGGCTGCGACCCGGTCGACGTGTTGCGCGCGATAGACGACTTGGCCTTATCAGGCCGACCACCGCCGGCGGTCCCGGTCCACGTCGCTGGTACGGCTAACATCGAACGCCTCTGGGACGAAGCTCGTGACGTCCGCGGTACGCTGGCCGAACGGTATCTCGCCGCACGGTATTTGCTCCCGGCGGTCGAGGATCTTCGGTTTCATCCACGCTGTCCGCTCGGAGCGAAGCCGCTGACCAGGTTTCTGCCCGCGCTGCTGGTCGGGGTTCGGGAGGGCAACCGTCTGGTCGCGTTCCAGCGGATTTTCCTCAAACCCGACGGTAGCGGCTATACCGAAAAAGCGACGCTCGGGACCCTGGGTGGCGGTGCATGGCGCGGCGCTGGCGTCACGGCGACCATCGCGTTTGCCGAGGGGTTCGAGAGTGCCCGCGCCTACGAGCGACTGAAGGGCATTCCCTGCTGGTCGACCTTCGGCACCCGCCGCTTCGATCTGATCGAACTGCCGGACAGCGTGACGACCCTCACCCTTGCGGCGGACCGCGACGCCGAGGGACGCGCCGCGGTGGTGAAGGCGATCCGGCGCTATTGTTCGGACCAGCGGATCATTCGTGTCGACTACCCGCCAGCGGGGTTCAAGGACTGGGCCGAGGTGCTCGCGGCGCAAGAGGAGAGGGGGAAAGCGGCAGGGTGAGCTGTCGGATGTCGGCAGTGGCCCAAAAAGGATCCTGCCATGTCCGACCTGTTCGATACCCCCGCACCGGCACTGGTTGCCGCGCACCGGCTGCGGGATCTGCTCTCGACCAGCGCGCCGGTCTCCCGCGCCGATCTGAACGCGGCGATGCGGGCCGCCGTCGGCGGCAGCGACGCTGACGGCGACTGGAGCCAGCGCGACAGCTTCGACATGCTCGAACATGCGCTCGCGCTGCACCTGCGCACCATGCCGGTGGCGGGGCTGGACGACGTCGCGAACGCGATCGCGCTGATGGAGCGGCTGCCGACCCAGACGGTGCGGAGCGAACAGCAGATCGACCTTCAGCAATTCAGCACCCCCGCCGACATCGCTGCATTGGCCGTGGCGCTGGCCGGGGTCAGGGCCGACGACGTGATCCTCGAACCGAGCGCCGGTAACGGGCTACTGGTCGCCCAGGCTCCGGCGTGCGCGGGCTTGCAGCTGAACGAGATCGACCCCCAGCGCCGCGCACGCCTCGCCGACATCTTTCCGGGCACCCTTATCACCGACCACGATGGCGCGGCGCTGGTGGCGCATCACGCCCACCTTCCGCGCCCGTCGGTGGTGCTGATGAACCCGCCCTTCTCACGCGGCGCCGGCGGGGTTGAGGACCCGCTGGCGGCCGAGCGCCACCTGCTCGCAGCCCTGCGTCGCCTGCGTCCCGGCGGGCGGGCGGTGGCGATCATGCCGGATCGCTTCGCCCCGTCGCCCCGGATGCGTGCGACCTGGGACAAGGTGCTGGCCGGCACGACCGTCCGTACCGCGCTGCGCCTCGATGGCTGCTACGCCAAGCACGGGACCGGGATCGCCGTGCGGCTCTATGTCATCGACAAGGTGGCCGGCGACACCATGACAGCCACCATCGCGCACGACACTGTCGCGGCCTTCCTGCCCGATCTGAGCGTACCGGCGCGAGCCGATATTCTCCTCGAAAGCACGAACGCCGTTGCAACCTCGCGGAAGCCGGTCGCCTCGCTCTTCGGCGCAGCACGATCCGCTCCGGCGGTCGCTCCGCGGACCTTCCGCGCACCTGAGCGCAACAAGGTCCTGCCGGTCGGGTACGCCGCCCTCGAGACGCCCGCGCCGCTCGGCGATCAGGTCGGCGTCTATCTCCCCTACCGGCCAAGCCGTATCCGCTTCGAGACGGCGGGCGAGCATCCGACCGCGCTGGTGGAATCGGTGGCGATGGGCTCTATCCCGGCACCCGTGCCGGGCCATGTCGTGCGTCTGCCCGAGCGCACCGTCACCGACCGCTTGCTGTCGTCGTCGCAGCTCGAGACGGTGGTCTATGCCGGCCATGCGTGGTCGCAGTTCCTGCCTGGCACCTTCCGCGTCGCCGATAAGGGCGTCGCGCTGACGCTCGATCCCGAGGGAAGATCGTATCGCAAGGGCTTCTTCCTCGGCGACGGCACGGGTGCCGGCAAGGGCCGCCAGGTCGCCGCCTGTATCCTCGACAACTGGCTTGCCGGGCGGCGCCGGCACATCTGGGTGACGAGGAACGAACCGCTGCTGGAGGACGCGCGGCGGGATTGGTCGGCGCTCGGCGGCATGGGCGGTGATGTCGTGCCGCTGTCGACGTGGAAGATCGACGGGCGCATCACCCTCGACGAGGGGGTGCTGTTTGTCACCTACCCGATGCTGCGGTCCGGGCGCGGCGACGCGACCCGGCTGCGCCAGATCGTCGAATGGGCCGGTCCCGACTTCGACGGCGTCATGGCGTTCGACGAAGCGCACGAGATGGGCGGCGTCGCCGGCGGTGAGGGCTCGATCTTCGCCAAGGAGGGATCCCAGCAGGGCATCTGCGGCGTGCTCCTCCAGCACCATCTACCGGGTGCCCGCGTCCTCTATGCGTCGGCGACCGGGGCGTCCGAGGTCAACAATCTGGCCTATGCCGTCCGCCTGGGGTTATGGGGGCCGGAGACCGCGTTCGCCGATCGCGAGGCATTCATCTCCGAGATCCGTCAGGGCGGTATCGCGGCGATGGAGCTGGTTGCGCGCGACCTGAAGGCTCTGGGCCTCTATACCGCGCGGGCGCTCAGCTTCGCCGGCGTCGAATATGACGTCCTGCGTCACGAGCTGACCCCCGCCCAGGTCGATATCTACGATGCCTTCGCCGATGCGTGGGCGATCATCCACGCCGACATGGAGTCCGCGCTACAGGTCACCGGGATCGTCGACGAGATGGGCGGCCGGACCCTCAATGCCGGGGCCAAGGCATCGGCGCGCTCGCGCTTCGAGTCCACCAAGCAACGCTTCTTCGGGCAGGTCCTGCTGTCGATGAAGCTGCCCTCGGTGATCGCCGAGACCGAGCGCCACCTCGCGGCGGGGCAGTCGGTCGTCATGCAGCTGGTGTCGACGGCGGAATCGATCCTGACCCGCCGGCTCGACGCGATGACCCCGGAGGAGCGGGCCGAACCGGACCTCTCGCTCTCCCCGATCGAGACGGTCATCGACTATCTGATGCGTGCCTTTCCGACCCGCCAGATGGAGACGTATCGCGACGAGAACGACAACAGCTTCTCGCGACCGATGGTCGATAGCGCGGGCAACCCGGTCCATAATGCCGAGGCACTGGCCGCGCGGGACGCGCTGGTCGAGCAGCTGTGCGCGCTGCCGCCGATCCAGTCGGCGCTCGATGCGATCATCGCCCATTTCGGCACCGACCAAGTGGCCGAGGTTACCGGACGGACCAAGCGGCTCGTACCCTCGAGCGACGGTCGCCAGAAGCTCGAGACCCGCAGCCCGCGCGCGGCGCAGGTCGAGGCAGCGGCGTTCATGGCCGGGACCAAGCGTATCCTCGCGTTCAGCGACGCCGGCGGGACCGGACGCTCCTACCACGCCAGCCTCGATGCGGCGAACCGGCAGCAGCGAGTCCATTTTCTCCTCGAGCCGGGGTGGCGTGCCGACCGTGCGATCCAGGGGCTGGGGCGCACCCACCGTACCCATCAGGCCTCGACGCCGCTGTTCCGCCCGGTCACCACCGACTGCAAGGGAGAGCTGCGGTTCACGTCGACGATCGCGCGGCGGCTCGACACCCTTGGGGCGCTCACCCGCGGGCAACGCCAGACCGGCGGGCAGGGGCTGTTCGACCCGGCCGACAACCTCGAGAGCAGCTACGCCAAGGCCGCGCTGGTGACCTGGTTCCATCTCCTGAACGACGGCAAGCTCAAGAGCACGAGCCTCGCCGACTTCGTGCGACGCACCGGGCTGCGCCTCCATGACGCAGACGGGGTGCTGGTCGAGGATCTGCCGCCGATCCAGCGGTGGCTGAACCGGCTGCTGGCGCTGCCGATCGCGCTGCAGAACGCGATCTTCGACGAGTTCCTGGCGCTGGTCGAGACCCGCGTCGCGGCCGCGCGCGACGCCGGCACCCTGGATGTCGGGGTCGAGAGCATCCTCGTCGACCGTGCGACCGTGATCGAGGACCGGCTGCTGCGCACCGACCCGGGCACGGGGGCGACGTCGCACCTGCTGACGATCGAGATCGAGCGGCGCAAGAGTCCGATCCCGCTCGCCCGCATCCTCAAGATCGCCGACCAGGCGGGCAAGAGCGGCGCGCTGATGCGCAACGCCCGCTCGGGCATGGTGGCGCTGCGGCTGTCGGCGCGCCCGTGGATGGATGCCGAGGGACTGTCGATCCCGCGTATCGAGCTGCAGCGCCCCTGTCGGAGCGAATATATGCGCGCCGACGATCTGTTCGAGAGCGCGTGGGAGCGCGTCGACCGGGCGACATTCGAGGCATGCTGGGCGGCCGAGGTCGCCGAGGCGGCGCAGCAGACCGACGTGGAGACGATCCGCTTGGCGACCGGCTTGCTCCTGCCGATCTGGTCGGCGCTGCCGTCGGATCACATGGCGGTGAACCGCATCGTCGACAAAGAGGGCCGCTCGTGGCTCGGCCGTCTCGTGTTCGAGCAGCATCTGGTGCAGCTCTACGGCAAGCTTGGCCTCGCCAGCGCTGGAGCGATGCCGCCGACCGCGATCGCGCGCGCCGTGCTGTCGGGACAGAACATCGAAGTCGCGCAGCCGTTCGCGATGACGATCCGGCGCGCGCTGGTGAACGGGCAGCACCGGGTCGAACTGATCGACGCCCCTGCTGCCCGTCTGCCATGGCTGAAGTCGCTCGGCTGCTTCACCGAGATCATCCAGTACCGCACCCGCGTTTTCGTCCCCGCCAATGACGCCGAAGCCGTGCTGGCACGGGTTCTCGCCACCGGCTGAGGGACATCAGGCGTCGGTCGTCTCGGTGAACTTGGCGCCGAGGCGTCCGCGCTTGGGTGCCTTGCCCGCAGGCTCGGCCGCAGCGTCCTCCGCCGCCTTCGCGTTCGTCTGACCTGCCTTGCGGCCGAGACCGATCCGCTTGGCCATGTCGCGCCGGCTCTCGCTGTAGCTCTCGGCGACCATCGGGTAGTCGGCCTTCAGGCCATAGCGCGCGCGATACTCGTCCGGCGTCAGCCCATGGCCCGAGAGGTGCCGGCGCAGCGTCTTGTACGGCTTGCCGTCGATCAGGCTGATGATGTGGTCCTTGCTGGCGAGCGATTTGCGCACCGACACCGCCGGGGCGTACTTGGTGGGGGCCTCTTCGACCGGCGCCTCTTGCGTCTCGCCGCCAAGCGCGGTGACGGTCGCGTACATCGACTGCAGGAAGGCGGGCACGTCGTCCGCGGCTACCCGCGTGTTCGGGTTGCCAAGCCACGCGATGGTCAGCTCGGTAGCAAGTTCGACAGCGCTGCTTTCAGTGGTCATCAGATCTTCCAGGTAAATATTGTGGGCCGCATGAACGGGCGCGCAAGGTATAGCCCGTATCGCTCTGCTCTTGATAGCCCGAAACCCTAAGGGATTTGATCTATCCGCGACCACATATGCGGAAAAGAGAGAGGGGGAAGGAAGGATTGTGTCCGGAAATGGCCGGGCAAGAGTGAAGGAAACCTTCCCCCATGATCCAGAGCGTCAAACTCTCGAAGCTGCGGCTGTCGGAAAAGAACGTGCGCAAGACGGGCAATGATCTGATCGAGCGCATGATGGCCAGCGTCGAGGCCAATGGTATTCTCCAGAACCTGCTGATCGCGCCGCTGACCAAGCCGCGCGGCTGCTTCGCGGTCATTGCCGGCAGTCGCCGCTACCGCGCGCTGATGCTGATGGTCGAGCGGGGGATCATCGTCGCCGAGGACTATGACGTGCCGGTCAAGGTGCTGAACGGCGATGACGCCGCACTGACCGAGATGTCGACCGTCGAGAACTTCGAGCGGCTCGATATGTCGCCCGCAGACGAGTGCCGCGCATTCCAGCACTTCCTCGGTGACAGCGGCGATGTCGCGGCGGTGGCCAAGCGGTTCGGCGTCACGATGCGGTTCATCGAAGGACGCCTCCGCCTCGCGGGGCTCGCCGAGCCGATCTTCGACGCGCTGGCGAACGGCACCATCACCCTCGACATGGCCAAGGCCTACGCCTCGACCGCCAGTCACGAGCGCCAGCTCGCCGTCTGGGAGGGCTATGGCCGCAACACCCATGCCAGCGCCGATACCGTCCGCCGCGTCATCGCCAACGAGGCGCTGCGCGCGAATGAGCCGGTCGCACTGCTGGTCGGCCCCGACGCCTATGTCGCGGCAGGCGGGCGGATCGATCGCGACTTCTTCAGCGAAGGCGGCGACAAGTGGCTCGACACCGAGATCGCGCAGCGCCTCGCCGCCACGATGATGGAGGCCGAGGCCAAACGGATCGGCGAGGAACTGGGCCTCGCGTGGATCCGCCCGATCGCGGCGCTGAGCTCGTGGGAAGCGGCGCGCGAGATGCACCGTGTCCATCTGCCGCGCCAGCCCATGTCCAGCGAAGCCCGTGCCCGGGTGGAGGAGATCGACCTGCGGATCGACGCGATCGCCGGCGAGATGAACGGCGAGGACATCGAGGACACCCGCTGGGACGAGCTGGAGAACGAGATCGAGACCCTGACTGCTGAGCGTGAGGTGGTCAGCGCGTGCCCGCGCATCCTGCCCAACGAGCTGCGCGGCCGGCTCGGCACTTTTCTCACCCTCTCGCGCGAGGGGAAGATGGTGGTCGACGACGGCTACTACAGCGAGACCCCGCTGCGCGTGCATGCGGTGGTACAGGAGGATCGGAGCGAGGGACAGGACGGACAGGATGACGATGATGCGGCAACGACCGGCGACGAAACCGCAGCCGCGCCGACGTGGCGGATCGAGGAAGGTCCGGTGTCGCCCGACAAGACCCAGGCCGTGGACCCGGTCGCCGCGGCCCCCGGTGGCAAGGCGCTGAGCCAGACGCTGCAGGACCAGCTGGCGGTCCAGCGGCGCGACGTTCTGGGGGCAGCCCTTCTCGCCGACCCGGCGCTGTCGCTCGACTATATGCTCTTCATGATGGCCGACGGCCGCGAGAACGGCGGGGCGCGCTCGGGTAGCAGCATCCGGGCGGGCCTGCCGCAGGACCCGGTCGCGCGCTCGGCGATGCCGTCGTCGCCGGGGGCGGTGCTGCTCGATGAGGCGCGGGACGGCCTCGATGCCGCATGGTGCGAGCATGACGACGACCTGGTGCGCTTCGAGGCGTTCCGCGCGCTCGCCGATGACGCCAAGCTCGGGTGGATGGCATGGCTGGTGGCGACCTCGCTGGAGGCCAAGGAAGGCTACACGAACAAGCGTAACCGGCTGCACGCCCGGCTCGCGACCCACCTCGACCTCGACGTCGCGGCATGGTGGCGCCCGACCTCGGAGAACTTCTTCGACCGCGTCCCCAAGGGCGCGCTGGTGACGCTGCTCCACGAGGTCGGTGGCCCGGCCCTGTCGTCGCGCCATGCCGCCGCCAAGAAGCCGGACGTCTCGGCATCGTGCCACAAGCTGTTCGCCGGCGAGGCGATCGTCGAGGCCGACGTCAAGCAGGCGGCGCTCGCCTGGCTGCCCGCCGCGATGCGGTTCGACGACACGCCGATCGGTGGCGACGACGATCTGCCGGCACCGGCCGACGTGGCGTCCGAGGATGTCGAACTGGCGGACGACGACCTGCTCGCCGGTGATCTCGACCTGCCCGCCGATATCGATCTGGTTGGCGGGGACCTGCTGGCTGATCCGGAAGACGCCGACCTGCCGGTCGACAACGAGGACGGGGTGGTCGCGAACGACCACAGCGACGGCGGGTACGAGGCCATCGCCGCCGAATAGCATCGGCATCGCATGATCGTCGCCGGCACCATGGGACGAGCTTGGTACCGGCGACTGGTCCACTTTTCGAAACGCGAGGCTCTTCCATGTCCGCTTTGACCCCGCGACCCCGCGATCTTGCGGGTGAGGTGACGCGCGCTATCATCGCCCGGATCGAAGCCGGGGCAGCGCCCTGGCAACGGCCATGGTCGCTCACCGGCGAGGGCGGACGGCCGCTCCGGCACGACGGCACGCCCTACCAGGGGGTGAACTGCCTCTACCTTTGGGCGATCGGGGACATGCGCGGTGTCCGCAGTCGCTACTGGATGACCCGCCGGCAGGCCGAGACGATGGGGGCACGGGTCCGCGCCGGGGCCGAGGCAAGCCTGTCGGTCTATGCCTCGACCTTCCGCAAGGGCGGTCAGCCGGCACTCGGCGGCGGGACCGCTCCCGGACGGCTGATCCGCTTCCTGCGCCACTATGTCATCTACAGCGCCGACGATATCGACGGTCTGCCGGACTGGTATCATCCGCGCGAGATCCCGCCGACACCGTTGCTGCTGTCCGAGCGCCAGGGTCGCATCGACGCCTTCTTCGCGAAAATACCCGCCGAGGTCCGCCATGGCGGTGACCGGGCGTTCTACAGCCCGCTTGGCGACTACATCCAGCTCCCCCGGCCGCAGCACTTCCGCTCGGGCGACGACTATGCCTCGACCCGCGCGCACGAGACGCTGCACTGGTCGGGTGCCCGCTCGCGCCTCGACCGCACGTTCGGGAAGAAGTTCGGCGACCGGGCCTATGCGTTCGAGGAGCTGATCGCCGAGCTTGGAGCCTCCATGCTCTGCGCCGAACTGGGGCTGCCCGCCGGGCTGCGTGACGACCATGCGGGCTATCTTGCCCATTGGCTGGGCGTCCTGCGGACCGACACCTCCGCGATCTTCCTTGCCGCCGCCAAGGCCGAACAGGCGGTCACCTACCTGCGCGGCCTCTCCGGCACGGCACCGATCGTGTTCGCCGCCTGACCATTTGCTCCAGAAGTAAGGAACACCACCATGGGTTGGCTATCGATGAGCCGCTGGCACATGGGGGGACACGAGACCCCCAAGGCCTATCTCGACGCCCAGTTCACCTACGAGCGCGACACCCCCGAAGGGCGTAAGGGGCTGCGGGTGCTGGCCTCCGCCGTCGTCGGCATGCGCACCTACTATGCCGCCGCCCAGGTCACCGTGAACGGCGAGGGCCGCGAGGTTATCGCGGTGGTATGCCTGGTGCGCTGGAACCCGCGCGATGCCGAAAACCTCCATTTCGGATACAAGGACATGGACGAGACCATGGGGCCGTGCGAGGCCGAATGCCCCGAGCGTATCCTGTCGCTGCTCACCCCGACCGATAACGAATACGCGCTACAGTGGCGCCGCCGCTGTCTCGCCAGCCTGCGCCTGAGCGCACGGCCGATGACCGAAGGCATGCGCATCCGTTTCGGCGCGCCGATCGTATTTACGGACGGCTATTCCGGCAGCGACTTCATCGTCGCCAGACGCGGCCGGCAGATCGTGTTCCGCTCCCCCGAGGGTGGCGGCCCCTACCGGATCAGCAATGTCCGCAAGCTCGCGTGGCAACCGGTCCCGGTGACGCAGGTCCATGCGACCCGGTTCAGCTGAACAATAACGTCCTAATCGAAGTCCCGTAGGCTGAGCCGGCGAGGTAGTTGCACCGGCTCGCGGGGATCGACACGGAACCGACCCGCTGTGCCGACTTGCTCGCCCTCAACGGTTGGAGGTTTGATAACTCGGCCTTGCCGTGGCATCCGGTAAACGGGGAAAGCCCACGTTGCATGCAAAATGGGGGGAAACATGCGGCTATTTTTGGCGCTCATTTTATCGGTGATGCCGTGCGCTGCTGTCGCCCAAATGCAACCCGCCGGAGCCGATCGACATTTTCCGGCACCATTTGCAGCAATTTTAAGAAAACTGACCAAAGCGCAGGCGGATAAAATGCAGGCGAGTGCAAACGAGTATTGCAAGCGACTGGATTACGCAGCGATCCCCGATCTATATACCGACATAAGTCATTGTACTTTAATGCAGTCTACCGCAATCGCTAGCGTCGATACCGCCCTTTTTTCATTGGATGATGATACACCAACGAAGTATAGACCAAAGCAAATTAAAAAGTGCTGGGCTATCTACAAAGCCCTTGGCTCGGGGGATGCGGAAAATCTGGATAATTGCTTTGCCGATCTCCAGTACTTTGAACTTCTACAGCGAGTTGCAGGGCCGGAATCAGAGCCCGCGCCGTCAACCCCTTCAAATTACTGTGATCGTGTCGCGCAAGCAGCCGGCGGTTCATACATGATTCTGGAAGAGTGCGTGAAACAGGAAAATGCTTCTCGGCGTCGCCTTGGTCGATAGCTGCCGTGAAAAGGCCGAATTGATGGCGACGATTCGGTCCGTGTGTGATCCCTGTCCTTCTTCATGTTGAGGGTTAGAAGAGGGGACGATCCGCCATATGCGGAAGCCTGTAAACAGTGGGGTGCGATGAACAGGGCTGCTCTAATATTGACGTCGGCGTGCCTGCTGACAGGCTGCGAAAGCCAAGCGGAAAAGGATCGAAAGGCGAAGGTCGATTATGCCACGTACACAGCCGGCGCGTGCGAGCACGCAAAGAGCAACATCGCGATGGTGCAAAGCACGCGCGCAATCATGAACAAGCCGGCGGAGGAAACAGGGCTAGAAGGCTTTGCCAAGACCGTTTGTGCGGAAGCCGACAAGGCCGCGAAAGAAGTCGGGCAGTAGAACTGCGGTGTCATACTTATTACCTGCTTAAGTGGTTCGGGCTTTTCACTGTCTGGTAGCGACTCCCGGGGTCGGGTAAGAGTGTGGTCAAAATCGTACGTTAGGCCCGATGACCGTTCCGACGGTGGTAACCGGCTCGATCAAATCCCATCGATTGCCATAAAGCTCCTCGGAGAGCGCTATGATGCCGTATACCTCGTGCCGATCCAAGCTAGAGGCTGTTATGAACCTGCGGCGAGTGCGGTAGCCTGCTTCATCATGAGGCAGGCGAAGGCGACGACATGAAGTCCTGCGAGTGTTTCGGCATAGCGTTCGTAATCTTTAACGAGGCGC
>NZ_JBDZDK010000039.1:0-27119 GCF_040049155.1 Sphingomonas silueang | reverse complement strand
GCCGTCTGAAGGATTGGCGCCGCGTCGCAACTCGCTACGACCGCTGCCCAACCGTCTTCTTCTCTGCCGTCGCCCTCGCGGCCACCGTCATCTTCTGGCTATGACCAATGAGTCCTGACCCTAAGACGGGTCAGGCGATCCGCATGGGATCGGCGTCGGAGAACGGCACGGAGGTCGTCGTCGGCACCGCGGTGATGCGGATCGGACAGAACAGCCGCAACGTCGCGACCGCGGTCGCCGATCGGTTGAAGTCGATCAACGCCTCGCTGCCACCCGACGTAGTGGTGCAGCCGGTCCTCGATCGCACAGCCCTGGTCAATTCCACCATCAAGACGGTGGCGAAGAATCTCGGCGAAGGCGCACTGCTCGTCATCGTCGTGCTGTTCCTGTTGCTCGGCAACTTCCGCGCCGCGCTGATCGCCGCGGCGGTCATCCCGGTCACGATGATGCTGACCGGGTTCGGAATGTTACGGCTGGGGGTTTCGGCGAACCTCATGTCGCTCGGCGCGCTGGACTTCGGGCTGATCGTCGATGGTGCCGTCATCATCGTCGAGAATGCGTTGCGGCGTCTCGCCGAGCAACAGCATCACGAAGGTCGCCTGCTGAGCGTCAAGGAGCGGTTGGAGGCGGTCGCGACCGCGGCGCGCGAGATGATCCGTCCGTCCGTGTACGGGCAGGCAATCATCATCCTCGTCTATGTGCCCTTGCTGACGCTGACCGGCGTCGAGGGCAAGACGTTCGTGCCGATGGCGCTCACCGTCATCATCGCGCTGCTGTTCGCGTTCGTCCTGTCGCTGACCTTCGTGCCTGCGGCGATCGCCATCTGGCTGTCGCGGAGGGTGAACGAGGAGGACGGGCGGATCATCTCGTGGCTGAAGCAGCGCTACGAACCGGGCCTTGAGAAGGCGATGAAGCGACCGTCGATCACCATCGGCGCCGGCGTCGTCAGCCTCGTCGCCGCGGCGCTTGCCTTCACGACGCTGGGACAGGTGTTCCTCCCCCAGCTCGACGAGGGCGACCTGCTCATCCAGGCGCTGCGCATTCCGGCGACATCGGTGCAGCAGAGCCAGGCGATGCAGGTGCCGATCGAGCGCATGGTCTCGAAGCAACCCGAGGTGCGGTTCGTCTTCTCCAAGACGGGCACGGCCGAGCTGGCTTCGGACCCGATGCCGCCCAACGCGACCGACATGTTCGTCATCCTGAAGCCGCATGCGGAATGGCCCGACCCCAAACTGGAGAAGGCCGCGCTGGTCGAGCGGCTGGAGACGAAGCTCGCGCAGTTCCCGGGCAACGCCTATGAGATCACGCAGCCAATCCAGATGCGGTTCAACGAGCTGATCGCCGGCGTGCGCGGCGACATCGCGGTGAAGGTGTTCGGCGACGACTTCGCCTCCATGAACCGCACCGCCGAACAGATCGCCGGCATCCTTCGCCGGACGCAAGGAGCGGCTGACGTGAAGGTCGAACAGACGACGGGACTTCCCATGCTCGACATTCGCGTCAACCGCGACGCGATGGCACGGGTCGGCGTCACCGCGCAGGATGTGCAGGACACCATCACCGCCACGCTCGGCGGTCGCGAGTCCGGCATGATCTTCGAGGGAGACCGGCGCTTTCCGGTGGTCATCCGCCTGTCGGACGCCGAGCGCGCCGACCTGGGGCTGCTCGAACAGGTGCAGGTGCCGGTCGCCGGCGGTGGCTATGTGCCGCTGTCCAGCGTCGCCGATATCGGCGTCGTCGACGGGCCGAACCAGATCAGCCGCGAGAACGGCAAGCGCCGCGTCGTCGTCCAGGCGAACGTCCGCGGACGCGACGTCGGCAGCGTGGTCGCGGATGCGCAGGCGGCGGTCGCCGGCGTGCGCCTGCCGGCGGGCAGCTATCTCGAATGGGGCGGCCAGTTCGAGAATCTCGAATCCGCCAGCCAGCGGCTCAAACTCGTGGTGCCGGCGTGCTTCGTGCTGATCCTGCTGCTCCTCTACGGGGCCTTGGGATCGGTACGCGATGCGGCGATCGTCTTCACCGGCGTGCCCTTCGCGCTGGTGGGAGGCGTGCTGCTGCTGTTCGTTCGCGGCATGGACTTCTCGATCTCGGCCGCGGTGGGATTCATCGCATTGTCGGGTATCGCGGTCCTCAACGGCCTCGTCATGGTTAGTTCGGTGCAGGAGCTGATCCGGTCGGGCATGGACCGGGCCGAAGCGGCGCGGACGGGCGCGCTCCAGCGATTGCGCCCGGTCGTCATGACCGCGCTGGTCGCCAGTCTCGGCTTCGTACCGATGGCATTCGCCAGCGGAGCCGGCGCGGAAGTGCAGAAGCCGCTCGCGACCGTCGTCATCGGCGGCCTGATCTCGGCGACGCTGCTGACGCTGTTCGTGCTGCCGACGCTTTACGCCCGGTTCGGGCAGCAAGCGGTCAAGGTCGACGACGCGGATAGGGCGGACGACGGCGCGCCGCTGCCGCAACCCGCATGATCGCGTCTGGCAGGGGGGACTGACGATGGCGGCGCTCAAGTTCGCACTGATCCCCATGATCGCGATCATGATCGGCGCGCTTCTCGCCGGGTGGCGCACACCCGGCGAGAGGCTGGTCGCCGCCATGCAGCACCTTGCAGCCGGCGTCGTATTTGCCGCGGCGGCGACCGAAATCCTGCCGCTGGTGATGCACGGGGGATCGCCGGCTGCGACGCTGATCGGCGGTGCGATCGGCGTCGCGGTAATGCTGGGCCTCAAGGCGGCGGAAGGCCGGTTTGACGGCCCCGTGGCGCTGCTCGCCGCGATCGGGCTCGATCTTGCTATTGACGGCCTGGTTCTGGGTCTGGCCTTCATCGCCGGCGAGAAGGCGGGCACGTTGCTGGCGGTCGCGCTGACGCTCGAAGTGCTGTTCCTGGCCCTGACGCTCACCAATGATCTGACGAGCCGGTATCGCAAGATGAAGGCGATCGGCCTAACCTGCGCGCTTGCGCTGCTGGTGCCGATCGGCGCACTCGTCGTGCAGCCCGTGGCGCTGCTGTCGCCGGTGTGGATCACGGGATTCCTGAGTTTCGGCCTGATGGCGCTGCTCTACCTCGTCACCGAGGAGCTGCTGGTCGAGGCGCACGAGAAACCGGACTCTCCGCTCATCAGCGCGATGTTCTTCGTCGGCTTTCTCGCACTGCTGCTCATCGAGGAGATCGCGATGTGACCGGCCTGACCTTGAGCGGTGTCGATGTGCGCCGCGATCCATCCCGTAAGGAGAAGAAAATGTCGATCACCACGGCGCGATGGTCCTTTCTGGCCGCTGCGATTGCCCTGTCTGCGTGTTCCGGCGGCAAGCCGGCGGGCCAGTTCGGATCGAACGAGTCCGGTGCGACCGATGCCATCCACGGATCGAGCGCACGGCACGGCCGGCATGGCGATGCCGTCGACCGGCGATCCTGATACCGACTTCCTTCGGGGCATGATCCCGCACCATGAAGGTGCGGTCGATATGGCTCGCGCCGAGCTTGCCAACGGCACCGATCCGAAGGTGCGCGCGATGGCGGAGGAGGTGATCCGGACCCAACAGGCCGAAATCGTGAAGATGCAGGCCTGGCTCGCCGAACGGCAAGCCACAAAGAAGGGGACGCGATAATGGCACACGATCACGGCGAAGCCGGGCACAGCCACGACCATACGGCCGGCGCCAACGCCAAGATGCTCAGATGGGCGCTTGCCCTGACGGCGACCTATCTCGTGGCAGAGGTGGTCGGCGCCTTCGTGTTCAACAGCCTCGCGCTGCTGTCCGACGCAGCCCATATGATGACCGACGTCGCCGGTCTGGTCATCGCGTTGATGGCGATCCATCTCGGCAAGAAGGCTGCCGACGACAAGCGGACGTTCGGCTACAAACGACTGGAAATCCTCGCCGCGACCTTCAATGCGATCCTGCTGTTCGTCGTCGCCATGTATATCCTTTACGAGGCGATCCAGCGCTTCCGCGAGCCGCAGTCGATTCAGTCGACCGGCATGTTGATCGTCGCGGTCATTGGCCTCGTCGTGAACTTCGTATCGATGCGTCTGCTGACCGCCGGCAAGGACGAAAGCTTCAACGTCAAAGGCGCCTACCTGGAAGTATGGGCCGACATGATCGGCTCGGTCGGCGTCATCCTTGGTGCCCTCGCGATACGGTTCACGGGCTGGACGTGGGTCGATCCAGTCATCGCCATCGGCATCGGCCTGTGGGTGCTGCCGCGCACCTGGGTTCTGCTCAAGGGAACGATCAACGTGCTGCTGGAAGGTGTCCCCGGCGGGTTGAAGCTGCCGGAGATCCGTTCAACGATCGCCGCCATTCCGGGTGTCGCCGGCGTTCATGACCTGCACGTCTGGTCGATGGCTTCGGACGAGATCAATTGCACCGCCCATGTGACGCTCGGCGAGGGCGTCGATCCCGATAGCGTCAGGGTTGCAGTGACCAGAACACTCGACGAGAGGTTCGGGATCGAACATTCGACGATCCAGACCGAAGCGCCATCGCAAGCCTGTGAGGATGACCAGCACCTTCATCGCTAGCCATCTCGGCGATCGAAAGTCACAACCGGTATGCTCTATGTCGTCATCAAGGCAATGATCTCCGGTGCGATTATCGCGGCGGTTTCGGAGATCGCCAAGCGCAGTCCCGGCGTCGGCGCACTTGTCGCATCGTTGCCGTTAGTCTCTGTGCTGGGAATGATCTGGCTGTGGCGCGACACCCAAGATCGGGTGCTGATGGCGTCTCACGCCGGGGCGACTTTCTGGTTCGTGCTGCCATCGTTACCGATGTTCCTGCTGATCCCCGCGTTGCTCGGGCGCAACGTACCATTCTGGCTAGCGCTGGGCGCGGGGTGCCTCCTTACCATCCTGCTCTATCTCGGCCTGGTATGCCTTGGTCCACGCCTCGGCCTGCGGTTATAGGCCATCAGCGCAGGTCTCCCGCAATGTTGAGAGGCAACGCACACTAGACCAACGCCATATATCCGCTATGCTGGATATATGGAAAACGACTCGGCTATCACTGCGCTGGGCGCACTCGCACAGGGCACCCGCCTCGACGTGTTCCGCCTGCTGGTGCGGCACGAACCGGACGGCATGGCCGCAGGCGATATCGCCCGCCAGCTCGACGTGCCGCAGAACACCATGTCGGCGCATCTCGGAATCCTCGCCCGTGCGGGTCTGGTCCGCTCCGAACGGCATAGCCGCTCGATCATCTACCGTGCCGATCTGGACGGCCTGCGCGCGCTGACGCTGTTCCTCGTCAAGGATTGCTGCGCCGGCAATGCGGAGCTGTGCGCGCCGCTCGTCGCCGAACTCGCCCCCTGCTGCTGAAAGGACATCCCGTGGCCGTCGATATCGTCATCTATCACAACCCCGAGTGCGGCACGTCGCGCAACACGCTGGCGATGATCCGCAATGCCGGCATCGAGCCGCATGTGGTCGAATATCTGAAAACCCCACCCGCACGCGCGCTGCTAGTCGAGTTGATCGACCGCGCCGGCATGAGGCCGCGTGAGCTGCTGCGCGAGAAGGGGACGCCCTATGCCGATTTGGGCCTGGGCGACACGTCGCTGTCCGACGACGCGCTGGTGGATGCGATGATGGCGCATCCGATCCTCATCAACCGGCCGCTGGTTGTCTCGCCGCTCGGCGTGAAGCTCTGTCGGCCGTCCGATGCCGTGCTTGATCTGCTGCCAAGCGATCAGCTCGGCGCGTTCGCGAAGGAAGACGGGGAGAAGGTGGTCGATGCTTCGGGCCAGCGCGTCGCCTGATGCTCCTTGCCGTCCTGATCTTCGTCGCGACGATCGCGCTCGTCATCTGGCAACCCAAGGGACTCGGCATCGGGTGGAGCGCGATGGGCGGGGCCGTCGTGGCGCTGCTCGCGGGGGTGGTCACGCTGTCCGACGTGCCGGTGGTGTGGGGCATCGTCTGGAATGCGACCGCTGCGTTCGTCGCGATCATCGTCATCAGCCTGCTGCTCGATGAAGCCGGGTTCTTCGAATGGGCCGCGCTCCACGTCGCCCGCTGGGGCCGGGGGCATGGTCGTCGGCTGTTCGTCCTGATCGTGCTGCTCGGCGCGGCGGTATCCGCGCTGTTCGCCAACGACGGCGCGGCGCTGATCCTGACGCCGATCGTCATCGCCATGCTGCGGGCGCTCGGCTTCAAGGACAAGGCGACGCTGGCGTTCGTCATGGCCGCCGGGTTCATCGCCGACACCGCCAGCCTGCCGCTGGTCGTGTCGAACCTCGTCAACATCGTGTCGGCCGATTTCTTCAAGATCGGGTTCGGCGAATACGCGGCCGTGATGGTACCGGTCGACCTCGTGTCGATCGCCGCGACGCTGGGCGCGCTGCTGCTGTTCTTCCGGCGCGACATACCGACCGACTATGACGTGGGAGCGCTGCGCGCGCCGCGCGACGCGATCCGCGATGCCGCGACCTTCCGCGCCGGATGGATCGTTCTCGCGCTGCTGCTCGCCGGCTTCTTCCTGCTCGAACCGCTCGGCGTGCCGGTCAGCGCCGTGGCCGCTGCCGGCGCGATCCTGCTGCTGGTGATCGCGGGGCGGGGCCAGGTGATCTCAACGGCCAAGGTGCTGCGCGGCGCACCCTGGCAGGTCGTGATCTTCTCGCTCGGCATGTATCTCGTCGTCTACGGCCTGCGGAACGCCGGCCTGACCGATCATCTGGCGGCGCTGCTCGATCGCACGGCGCAAGGGGGCGTGTGGGGCGCGGCGCTGGGTACGGGCGTGATCGCGGCCGTCCTGTCGTCGGTGATGAACAACATGCCGACCGTGCTGGTAGGCGCGCTCTCGATCGACGCCACCCACGCCACGGGCGCGATCAGGGAAGCGATGATCTACGCCAACGTGATCGGCTGCGATCTCGGCCCCAAGCTGACGCCGATCGGTTCGCTCGCGACGCTGCTGTGGCTCCACGTCCTTGGACAGAAGGGCGTGCGGATCGGATGGGGCTATTACTTCCGTGTTGGCGTCACGCTCACCGTGCCGGTGTTGCTCATCACGCTCGCGGCGCTCGCGATCCGGTTCAGCCTCGCGTGATGGGACTGACCATCACGACACTCGAACCCGCCGAGCTGGCCGGGTTGGCATGGTTCCTCAACGCTGCGAGCCTACCGAGCGCCGACCTCGCCGACCCTGGCCGCCTGTTCTTCCGGTTCGAGGCCGATAGCCTCGTCGGCTATGGCGGCCTGGAGGGGGAAGGGGCTGACCGCCTGCTCCGCTCGATCGTCATCCTTGCCGATCGCCGCGGGCATGGCCTGGGGCGGGCGTTGGTCGCCACCCTCGAACGACAGGCGCGCGACTTCGGGGTGCGTCGCCTCCATCTGCTGACGACGACGGCCGCGCCATTCTTCCGGGCGCTTGGCTATGCCGACGCAGATCGCGGCGCTGCTCCCCCGGCCGTCGCCGCATCGCGCGAGTTTACCGCGCTATGCCCGGCGTCGGCCGCCTATCTCGTGAAAGCTCTCTGATGCCGCTCCGCACGCTTGCCGATCCCGATACCCTGCCGGCACTCGATCCCGCCTATGCCATCCAGCGGCCGGCGCTGGGGCTTGGCCCGCTCGATTCCGCGCCGCGTATCCTTCTGCTCTATGGTTCGCTGCGCGAACGGTCCTTCTCCCGGCTGTGTGTCGAGGAAGCGGCGCGCCTGCTCCGGTTCTTCGGCTGCGAGACGCGCATCTTCGATCCATCGGCCCTGCCGCTGCCCGACCAACATGCCGGCGACGACCATCCGGCCGTCCATGAGCTGCGCGAGCTGTCTCTATGGTCGGAGGGTCAGGTGTGGTGCAGCCCGGAACGTCACGGGCAGATCACCGGCATCATGAAATTGCAGATCGACCATCTGCCGCTGTCGATGGGCGGGATGCGCCCGACGCAGGGGCGGACGCTCGCGGTCATGCAGGTGTCGGCCGGATCGCAGTCGTTCAACAGCGTCAACACGCTGCGCGTGCTGGGTCGCTGGATGCGGATGGTGACGATCCCGAACCAGTCGAGCGTCGCCAAGGCGTTCAATGAGTTCGATGACGACGGACGGATGAAGCCATCGAGCTACTATGACCGGATCGTCGATGTGATGGAGGAGCTGGTGCGGTTCACGGTGCTGCTGCGCGCGCATACTGTGCAACTGGTCGATCGCTATTCAGAGCGAAAGGAAGCCGGGGTGCCGATCAATACTGCGATGGACCTGTCCAGCATCGCGATTGCGCCGTAGGTCTCACAACTGAACTGCCTAAAAGAATTGACTATTTCCGATGCTTGCGAAGTGATGAAGCTCTCGCCGCGCTGGCTCACTCGACCCAGCTCGAAGCCGAGCGAGGCCAATTAACAGCGTAAACCACGACCATATTTTACATAATCTATGTTGTCGCCAAAGCCTCTCGCCTTGCTCTTCGAGCCTTCTTGGCCTTACTACCACGCGGCAGGTTTGTTGATCGTTTTTCCGTTTGCGCCGACCATCTGGTTGGGGAACTGCGCTGCGGCTAGGCGGGCAGGGGTGATGTGGCGAACGAAGCTTGCATCGTTCGCCATCTTCCCAGGTTTGGAACCGTCGAGCCAGACGAGCCCAATTTCCTTGCCGATCTCACGTCGGACGATGCGCAGCGGTTCGCAAAGGTCGGTATCCTGCGTCAGCACGACCGCCACGTCGTACAGGTTTTGCCAAGCGTCATGGACGAGATAGGTCGCGAAATTCACGTCTGAGCCTTTTTCCTCCGTGTTGATGACCCGAACGTGAGTTGTGCCGTCCGCCAACGACGTTTCAAGCGGGCGAACCTTCGGCTTGCTTATGAAGTTGCCCAAATGGACGGTAAGATTGGGCAGCGTCCGCAGCGCTCGAAGATAGCGATCCTGTCTGATCGGCTGGTCTGCATCCAGCTTCCCGCTGACGGGCGCCGTGAAGTACCGGATCATGTCAATTCTATTGTCGGGGCCGAGCAGCGCCTGCACAAGCGCTTCGATGTTCAGCCACTTATGCGGAGTGCCGCGAAGCGCTCGGTAGTACACGTTAAAGCCGTCGACATAGACATAGGTACGCTGAACGGCCATCAATCCCCACCGGCTAGATATGCAGAAGCCGCCGAAGGCCGAGGCCCCAGCGGCTCCTGAACTGACAAGGCGAACCCTGCCAGCGGGTATAACGCCAATATGCGCGTCGCGAGGTTAAAGTCAAGTGCCGCTCCTCTCAACGGGGCACATCAGGGCCTCTCCCCCTGTGTGCTGCCTCCCGGTCCGCTCGGTGAAACGCCCGTCGAATTCCCAAACCGCGGCTTATCGTTCTTGAAGCGGGAGCGATCCTCTGGGCTAACGAACGCACTCAAAAGCACGAATGAGGTAGTCGGCCAGGGGCCCGACTCACGGCGTGGGCTGATCCGCACCTGAACAGCCGATCGAGCTGTTCAGGTTCCGAGGAAAACAGGTCACGATTCGTTCGCGGCTCCGCAGGTCCCATCGTTCTCAAACTAGCCGACAGCTCACAAGGGTATATGTAGATTGGCCATGACGAACGACAGCACACCCGTCCCGATCCGCGCCGCGCGCGTGTACCTTCGCGTCAGCACCGAAGAGCAGGATCTTACCCGGCAGGAGGCGATCGTCGCAGGTGCCCGATCAGCGGGCTATTACGTGGCGGCAGTGTACCGCGAAAAAGCTTCCGGCGCGCGGCCCGACCGACCGGAGCTGCTTCGCATGGTTGCCGATCTCCAGCCCGGGGAAGTGGTGGTCGCCGAAAAGATCGACCGGATCAGCCGCCTCCCGCTCGCCGAGGCGGAGCTGCTGGTGGCGACGATCCGGGCAAAGGGCGCGCGCCTCGCGGTGCCGGGCATCGTCGACCTTACCGATCTGGTCGCCGACAGCGCCGGCGTCGCCCGCATCGTTTTGGAAGCCGTGCAGGAAATGCTGCTGCGCGTAGCGCTTCAGACCGCGCGCGACGATTACGAGACCCGACGAGAGCGCCAGCGCGAGGGCATCGAGATCGCCAAGCGGGCAGGGCGGTATACCGGGCGCAAGCCCGACCTAGCTCATCACCGTCGGATCATCAGCATGCGCGAAGCAGGCATGAGCATCGCCAGGACAGCGGAGCTGGCGGGGTGCAGCGTTGCGCAAGTCAAGCGCGTGACGGCGATGCACCGCGCAAAGGCGATCGCGGCCGGCCAGCCCCCCGCTGACCCGTAAGCAGCCCCCCGATCATCGGATTCGCGCGATTGACGTGACGATCCTAACGGATCGGCGCCAGCGTGTTTATACCGGCGTCGGCATCTGTTTCGGGAGGCGGCGGGGCTGCCCCGAGATCGCGGTAGGAAGGAAGGTCCGGTGCGTCGCCGGGCACCGGCTGCGCTTCCAGCCTCGCGATCATGCGCTTCATTTCGGCGATCTCGCGGACCTGGGCGTCGATGATGCCATCGGCAAGCCGTCGTACTTGGGGGTCGCGGATGTGAGCGCGCTCGCTGGTCATGATTGCGATGGAATGATGTGGGATCATCGCCTTCATGTATGCGACGTCTCCAACCGTCTCCTGACTACGTACCAGCCACAGCGCCCCTGCGAAAACGAGCGCAGCGCCGGCGACGATCCCGATATTGGCACGTCGGTTCGGATACATGCCCCACATGAAGCCGATCATGATTACGGCCATGACCGCGCCCATAACAACGGCCATCCACGTCCGTGTCTGGCTGAATTCGACGTGGCTGATCGCATAAGTGTTGAGGTACATGAGGCCGAACATCACAACCGTGGAGGTCGCGATCATCGCAGCGAACCGCCAATAGCTCATGCCGCGCGTCTGCTTGTCGTCCATGGTTCCTCTCCCTGCCAGACGATTGCACTTCAACGCTCTACCCTTCCGCCGGCGCCCCGACGAACACCGCGACCAGGCAGATCAGCCCGATCAGCACGAAGCCGACGCGCTGCGCCCGGGTGGCGCTGCGGTGCCGCAGCGACACCATCACCGCCAACGCGCACTGGAGCCCATAAAACAGGGCAAAGGCGCGGGATGACAGGGCCACGACTTCGAACGGGTCGGTCAGCCAGACCACCAGCACCGCCAGCGCCCCCGCCAGCGTGAAGGCCAGCGGCACGCTGATCCGGCGCCGCGACACCTCGTTGACGAGCCCGCCCGAGCCGATCGAATCCGCCACGGCCGCGCTCAGCTGGCTGGACACCGCGCCGGCGAGCACGAAGATGCCGAGGGCCGGCGCAATCAGCTCCATGATGTCGAGGATGCCCGCCACCCCTTCGGTCGCCGCGGCGCGTGACAGGAAGGGGGTGAGCAGGGCGATGAAGGCGAGGTAGATTGCCGAGGCGATCCACTGAGCATGCCGCATGGTGCGGATCCGGAGGCCGGCCGGATAATCATGGCCGAGATAGCGCGAGGTCTCGAAGCCCTGCACGGTGATGATGAGGCCGAGCAGCATGGGGATGCTGGCAAAGGACAGGCGCACGGGGGGCAGGGGATCGACAATGCCGCGGCGCGCCCAGGCGATCGCTAGCGCCACCAGCAAACCGGCGATGATCCCGATTTTCACCGACACGGTACCATGCGCAAGATGCTCGACCCGGCGCAGGCTGCCCCCCAGCGCCAGCAGCGTCATCAGCCCGATAATGGCGGTGACGATCACGTTCGCCGCCCATGGCTGCCAGGCGGGATCGATCGCGACCGGCTTGAGCGAAAACTCGGCAAGCAGCTTCAGATAATAGGCGACGGACACGGCATAAGCGAGCGCGAGCACCCCCTGGGTGATGCGGGCGACCCAGGCGATCCGGTCGTGAAAGGAGGCGCTGGCAAGGTGATCCTCGACATGGAGGATGTTGAAGCGGATCACCCAGCCGGCGGCATAGGCGATGGCCAGCAGCGCGGCCATGGCGAGGATCGCCGCGCTCCCGAATTCCCGCGCGAGCAGCGGGCCGCAGATGAGGAAGCCCGAGCCGATGATGGAGGCGAGCGGCGTCACCGTCGCCCGCCAGCTGTCGCTGCGCGCGAACCGGCCAAAGGTGAGCGCCAGAGTGACGAGGAGCGCCACCAAGAGCGCGATGGCGACGATCATGCACTTCCCCCCAGCCAGGCCTGCCCGTCGCGCAGCCTTCGCTTGTGATCCGGTTCGGTCAGCGCGCGCAGCAGCGCATCGGCCCGCGCCAGCACGGCATCGCGACTGGCGCCCTGAAGCGCGCGATCGGCGAGATCGCGAAAGGCTTCCGCCTGGCCGCGCAGCACGTCGAGCCGCCCGCGCGCATCGCATCCGAGCGCGACGTCGCCCAGCGCGGCGAGGAAGCGCTTGCCCGCCAGCGCGTCGGCACTGGCATATTGCGCCAGCGCGCCGAACGCGCGGTCGACGAAGCCGGCGAAGGAAACCGGATGCGCGATCACCCGCAGCGCGCCGTCCTCGCCGGCGCGCAGCCGCGACGGCAGCTCGCGGCGGGCAAGATCGGCCAGCGCGGCGCCCAGCCAGTCGAGGCACGAATTGGCGGTGAACGGATCGTTGACCCCCGGCGACAGCGCACGCGCTGCAATCTCGACCAGCTCGTCGATGAGAAACCGCAAGTCCTGCAGGGCGGTGCGGCGCGCGCCAATGGCGAAGGCATCGCGGAGCTTCGCTTCCGCATCGTCATCCAGCGCCTCCGGCGGAGAAGCTTCCAGCAGCACGCTGCCGCGGTGCACGAAATCGCCCGCCTGATATTGCAGGCGGAGGATGGTCCCGCGGTCGCCCGCCATCTCCATGATCGCGCGGGTGTCGATCAGCTGGACATAGCCCGTCTCCTTCGCGCGCACGCCGGCCCGCTTGGCAGCGTCGGCAGCGGTTGCGTCGGCGCGGAAAGCCAAGGGCACGCGATCGTCGTCCGCATCGTCGTCGAGCGGCTCGCCGATGCAGACCGGAAAGCGGTTGTCGATCTCCGCCAGCAGCCGGTCGCCGATCCGCTCGATTACGCTGTTGATGTGGATGCGGCTGGGCACGTGGTGAATGAAGTAGATCAGCACCGCGATGGAGCAGAGCACCAGCAGGACGCCGACCAGCACCGCGAGCTGGGGCACAAAGCCCGGCTCTCCGGGTGTTTCGCCCGGAGAGCGGATCGTGCGCACCACGACGAGCGAATAGAGGAACGTCGCGATGAAGGTGCCGAGCGTCACCTGATTGCCACGATCGGACATGAAGTTGCTGAGCAGCCGTGGCCCGTATTGGCCGGAGGCGTATACGACCGCCGCGATGGTGACGGAAAAAGTCGTGCCGGCGACCCCAATCATTGACCCGCCGATCGAGGAAAGGAGGCTGCGCGCGCCGTCCGGCCGCGCCGCATAGAGCCAAGGCAGGCTGTCCATCCAGCCTGTCGCATGGTGGCTGTCGAGCCAGATCATCGCCGCGGCGAGCAGCAGCGCAGCCAGCGCCATGATCGTGGGGACGAACCAGTAGCTTTCGCTGAGTTGGTTGGCGAAGCGGATGAGGCGGGCCCTCACGTCCGCGCTTCCCGAGCAGTCAGGTGCTCCAGTACGCGCTTGATGGTGCCGCCCTGGCCGATCACGGAAAAGAGCACCACCACATAGGTGGCGGCGAGGATGACGCTGCGCGCCGGCCCATCCGGGAGGCCCAGTGCGAGTGCGATCGAGATCCCGCCGCGCAGGCCGCCCCATATCAGGGTCACCGGCGCAATAAGCCCGTAACGATGCGTCGGCCGGATCGCGCGCAAGGGGAGCACGACCGACGCCGCGCGGCAGGCAAGCGCCAGCGGAATGGCGGCCAAGCCAAGCACGAGAAGGCGCAGGTCGCCCGGGATGGTGACCACCTCCAGCCCGATCAGCAGGAACAGCACGGTGTTCAGGATATCGTCGATCAGGTCCCAGAACTTGTGGAGATAATCACGGGTGGTCTCACTCATCGCGTGCGCGACACCAGCATTACCGATGATGAGGCCCGCCACGGCCATAGCCACCGGTCCGCTGGCATGGAGCGGGCGGGCGACTGCATAACCGCCCATCACGACGGCGAGGCTGATCAGCACCTCGACCTTGTACTCGTCGATCGAGCGCATCGCGCGAAACGCGATCCATCCGATCGCGAGCCCAAGCGCGACGCCGCCCCCGGCTTCAACCGCGAACAGCTCGGCCGCATGCGCGATCGAGAAGGGTTCGCCGGACATGGCGGAGGACAGCAGAATGGTGAAGATCACCACCCCCACGCCATCGTTGAACAGGCTCTCGCCGGCGACCGTCGCTTCCAGCGCAGGCGAGACGTTGGCGCGCTTGAGGACGCCCATGACCGAAACTGGATCGGTCGGGCTGATGAGCGCGCCGAAAACGAAGCACCAGATTGCGGGCAGTTCGAAGCCGACCAGGCGCGAGAGAAACAGGAAACCGCTGCCGACCAGCACCGTCGAGAGTGCCACCCCGATGGTGCTGAGGACCAAGATGGGCCAGCGACCGCGGGCCATCTCCTGCCAATCGACGTGCAGCGCGCCGGCGAAGAGCAGGAACGACAACATGCCCTCCATCAGCGTTGTATGGAAATCGATGCCCGCGATGAAGCCGACGATGTCGTGGCCGAGCCCGGCACCCGGAAAGAGGCCGTCCAGCCCGACGACGATCAGCGATGCGATCGCCCCCATGATCGTGAGTCCAATCGACGAGGGCAGCTTCAGGAAGCGGTAGTTCAGATAGCCGAGCGCCGCGGCCAGGACGATCAGGATCGCCGCGGCATCGAACGGCGTGAGCGCAAGACCGCCGATCATGGTGCGGGCACCGAGACACCGGTCAGCAGCGCGAAGCGTTGCCCGGCAGAGGGCGCCGCAATCGCGGCCAGGCCGTTCGCCTTCAGCACGGCGGCGATCGCCAGCGCACGGCGCTGCGACAGATTGGGCCGGTCGGGCGGCGTTCCGGGCGGAAGGCCGGGCACGCCGAGCGCCGGCATGTTCCAGCGGCGGGCAGCCCAGGCAGACGTCAGCACAGCGCTTTGCGCAGCGGCGTCGAGCGTATCGACATTATCGGCGAATGCGATCTCCGGCAGAGGGGTCTGGGGCGGTACGATCACGACCGACCAGCCCTCCGTCTCGGCTGCGGCGCGGGCCTCAAGCGTGCGATAGGTAGCGACGGTGGCTCCGGGCAGGACGGCGGCAGCTGCTGTCGCACGCCGGTGATCGCGGTCGATCGTCACGTCATCGGCCGAAACGCCTGTTACAAGAGCGATCATCTTGCTCAGCGCGGTCATGCGCTGCGCCTCCTGACCGGCCATATCCCCGGCCTGCCGCAACTCTTCGCGCTGCGCTTCCAGGGCACCTGCGCCCGCCTCGAGCAGGATCTGATCGAGATTGAGCCGGATCGGCCGTCCGAGCTTCTCCTGCAGCGCCGCTTGGAGCGCGGGCGTCTTCTGCATGGAGCCGCGCGGCGTGATAACCACGGCGCGGACGAGCAGCGGGGCGGCCGCGAAGTCGAGGTCGAGCTGGGTGACGCGCGCCTTCTCCCCGAAGCGTTCGTTTAGCAGCGCGCGTGTCTGCGACACGGCAAGGGCTTCGCGGCCGATGCGGTTGAGCGAGATGCCGAGCGGCACCGCCATCGCCACGAACACGAGGATCAGGACTAGCGTCTGCGCCCAGCTCTGACGTCGGGAGAGATGGTGCCCGAAGCCGTAGAAGCGCGCCATCGCCGTAGCCGAGAGCGCGATGGTGATGAAGTTGGTGATGAACAGGGCCAGCGCCCCGGCGCCTACCGGAACGTTGCGGGTGGCAAGGCCATAGCCGACGACCGCGAGCGGCGGCATCAGCGCGGTCGCGATCGCGACGCCCACGATCGTCTCGCCCCGCCCGCGGATGATTGCGAAGGTGCCGGCCAGCGCGGCGAAGAGCGCAACCGCCAGGTCAAAGAGGTTGGGACGCGTGCGCGCGATGATCTCCGCCGTGGGCGCCTGCAAGGGGGAAAACAGCACGATAAGCGCCGTGAAGGCGACCGCCGCACCCGCGCCGATCGCCAGCGCCTTCAGCGAGCGGCGTAGCTCTGCGAAGTCGAACAGCGCCAGGCTGAAGCCGAAACCCAGGATCGGACTCATCAGCGGCGAGATCAGCATCGCGCCGATCACGACGGCGGGTGAGGAGAGGAGGAGTCCAAGCACCGCGATGCCTGCCGACATCATGGTCATGAAGGCGAAGCGCGCGGACCAGCCGCTATCCTCCACGATGCGGGCCACCACAGCTTCGTGATCGACGCGGCCAACAATCGAACGCCGCCACCAGCGGTAAAGCGTAAGCTGTGCCAACCGCGTGGTCAGATCCGAGGTGCTTCCGAGTGCTTCAGCCATGGTGCGGTCTTATGGGCAAGATGAGGCACGCGGTCACGCTTCGACTTGCCGTGACCTGGATCCACAAAGGCGAAGGACGCCGTAGCCTGCACAGGCGGAGAGCAATGAGCCGGTGAGAATGCCGACCTTCACCTCGTCCACCAGGTCAGCATCGGCAAATGCGAGCCCGGCGATGAAGAGGCTCATGGTGAAGCCAATGCCGCACAGCAGGGCCGTACCATAGACCTGGGGCCATGACGCGCCGCCTGGCGGCCGGGCGAAACCAAGGCGCGCCGCTCCCCAGACGGCGCCAAGCACGCCGACCTGCTTGCCGACGAACAGGCCGGCGGCGACGCCGAGTGGCAGGGGTGACAACAAGGTAGCCAGCCCGATGCCGACGACCGTTACGCCGGCATTGGCAAAGCCGAAGACGGGAACGATGAGGTAGGCAACCCAAGATTGCAGCGCATGTTCAAGCCGGTGAAGCGGAGAGTCCCGCGCATCCGGTGCGCCAGGCGAGCGGCGGATCGGGATCAGGCTGGCGGTCAGTACGCCTGCGATCGTTGCGTGAATGCCCGATGACCAGATCGCAAACCAGAGCAGCAGGCCGAGCATCAGGTAGGGCCAGAGCCGTACAACGCCCAAGCGGTTAAGAACGAACATGAGACCTAGGATCAGCGCCGCAGCGAGGAGGGCAGGGCCGCTCACCGCACTTGTATAGGCGACGGCGATGACAGCGACTGCTCCCATATCGTCGACAATGGCCACGGTGGTCAGAAAGAGCTTGAGCGATGGCGGCGCCCTGTTGCCGAGCAGTGCCATTACCCCAAGCGCGAAGGCAATGTCGGTTGCCGACGGGATCGCCCAGCCGCGCGCTAGGCCGGGGGTTGATGCGGCTACGGCGAGGTAGACCAAAGCCGGAACAATCATGCCGCTCAACGCCGCGACCGCCGGCAGCGCCCGGTCAGACCAGGAAGCCAGATGACCGTCGACCAGTTCGCGCTTGATCTCGAGCCCGACGAGCAGAAAGAACAGCGTCATGAGCCCATCATTGATCCAGTGCAGGATCGACAGCGGGCCGACATGCTGCGCCAACGCCGCGAAGTAGGCGGGCGCAAGCGGGCTGTTGGCGATCGCCATTGCGGCGAGCGCCGCAACGATCAGGACGATCCCGCCCGACGCACCGCTGCGCAGGAAGGCGCGCATTGCAGATCGCGGACGAACCACCGTGTCCACGATTTTCTTGGCGACGGCAACGGCCGGCGCAGCAGGCGCGGGAAGATCTGACAAGAATGGGCCTCGGGCGCAGAAACACGCGCTGGCGGCCCGACCAGCGCTTCAACCTGCCCGATCAAACGCCCGGACACCCTGTGCCTCTATCCCACGCGAGGTTGGCGCGGGCAAGTCACGGCTGGCTACTGCCTCCAAGCGACAAGCGATCAACGATGATCTACTGCCTTCGCGATGAGATCAGCAAAGCCAGGTGCGCGCACGACGCCGCGTTTCTACCGCCGCAGCGTTCTTTCGCCGTCGGTGACCCTGCTCGCACGGGTTGCGGCCGCGCTGGTGCTGGTGGGCATCGCTCTGGCGGGACACTGGTTCGACCGGGAGGGGCTGCGCGACAACACGGATGGCGTAGTGTCGTTCCTGGACGTCGTCTACTTCACCATGATCACCGTCACAACCGTGGGTTACGGCGACATCGTGCCAGTGACCGACCGGGCGCGGATGTTCGACACATTCGTGGTGACGCCGGTACGCGTGTTCGTCTGGCTGATTTTTCTGGGCTCGGCCTATAGTTTTCTTCTCCGCAACACCTGGGAGCGTTGGCGCATGGCGGCCATCCAACGGCGATTACACGATCACACGATCATCTGCGGCTTCGGCGCGACCGGGCGGGAGGCCGCGGACGAGCTGGTGCGCCGCGGTTGTCCACCGGGTGAGATCGTGGTGGTCGATCAGTCGGAGAGCGCTCTCGAGGAGGCCGTGGACCAGGAGCTGGCGACCGTGCACGGCGATGCCACGCACAACGCCGTCCTGGCGGCCGCGGGGATCGAGCGGGCACGGTCGCTGATCGTCACGCCCGGGCGCGACGATACCGCCGTGCTCATTGCGCTTACCGCGCGGCGGCTCGCGGCGCACGTGCCAGTTGCCGTGGCGATCCAGGCGACGGAGAACGAGGTGTTGGCCAGCGATGCGGGTGCGACGGTGATCGTCAATCCCGTGAGCTTCGGCGGGCAGCTGCTCGCCGGAGCAAGCCGCGGCGCGCACATCGCAGACTATGTCTCCGATCTGGTCACCTCGCATGGCCGTATCGCCCTGCGCGAACGAGCTGCAGCAGCGCAGGATATCGGCCTTCATCTGCGGGAGCTGCGACCCGGACAGGGGCTCCGGCTTTATCGCGACGGACGTGCGATCGGCTTCTGGGAGGAAGACGCGATCGTTCATGAGGGCGACACCGTCATCGAGGTCCTGCCGCAGGACGGAGCCTGATCGCCTTATTCGGGTTCGAGGACGACCACTGCACCGCCGCCGGCGGCAACCGGCACCTGGAGGCTGGTGCCGGCACGTACAACGCCGCCATGCGCCTTGACGGCCGTAGGCGTGGCGCCGTCGACCAGCGCTCGAAGGCGCCATCGCCCGTTCGTCAAGAAGGCGAGCGGGAGCAACACCGTGCGCGGCTGTTCGTCGTTTATCACTCCCACGAACCAGCGTTTGCCGCTGCGCCGCGCGACCGCGATCCACTGACCCCAGTCGCCTGCGACCCCGCGCGTCTCGTCCCAGGATGCGGGCACGAGGCGCAGGAAGCCCGCTCCGGGCCGCGGCGCGCCCCTCTCGTCCAGATACGCTTGCGGTGCATCCGCCAGTGATTGCAGCGGGCTCGGATAGACCACGAACATGGCAAGCTGCTGCGCCCGCGTCGTCATCACAAGCGGCAGAACGTGTCGGGCCTTGAACTGCGCAGGTGTGACGTTGCGGAAGCCGCCGGGCGTGTAGTCCATGGGACCGATGGTCGCGCGGCTGTAGGCAAGGCGGACATTGGCGCCGGCGGTCACCTTGCGGCTCCACTTGTTGTACTCGGCTCCCATCACGCCCTCCTGCGTCAACAGGTTGGGGTAGGTGCGATTCAGCCCGCGCGGCACCGGCGCACCGTGGATGTTGACCATGAGTTGGTGGCGGGCGGCAGCCGCGAGCAGGCGGTGATAGTAGGCGATTGCAACCTGATCCTGGCGGTAGACGTAATCGACCTTGATCCCGGCGACGCCCCACGCATGGTAGAGGGCGAACACCCGATCCATGTCGGCGCCGATCGCGTCCCAGTTCGTCCACAGCCACAGGCGAACGCCGCGCGACGCGGCGTAGCGGGAGAGAGCTGGGATATCGACGCCCGGCCGGAAGCCGGTCACGTCCGCCAATTCCTTGTCTCCATCGGGTCGCGCAGCCCAGCCCCAGTCGATCACGAAATAGGGCAGGCCGAACCGCGCGGCGAAGTCGACATAATGTCGATAGGTTGCGTTGTTGAACCCGGCATTCGGCACTCCGGACGCCTTGATGCCCGACCACCAGGCCCAGGCCGCCTTGCCGGGCCTGACCCACCGCGCATCCCCGATGCGCGAGGGGGACGCGAGCTGCTGCACCAGGTCATTCTCGATCAGCTTTTCGGGCCGGTCGGCGATCATGACCACGCGCCACGGTGTCCTGAGCGCAGGGCCGCTCTCGGGCAGGATCGCGGCAAGGTGGTCACGCGCGGGCAGAGGCGTAAGCCGCAGATCGACGCCCAGATCCTTCGATTTGACCAGATACGCGCCAGGGTAATTCTCGACGTCGGTCTCCGTCAGCGCGATGGCTTCGCCGCTCCGTCCGGTGCGGCAGCTCAGCGGCAGGTCGTACAGAGTGCCGGACCGAAGGGCGCTGGCGCGCACGGGAGCGTAATCGCCTTCGTGCGAATTGAGATATTCGGTGTGGCTCACCGCGAGGCACTGGTAATTGCGCGGGAAGCGCAATGACGTTGCCTCCCCGGTCAGCCGGGTCTCGCGCGTGGTGGCAGTGCGGGGCTGCTCGATCCGGATGGCGGCGCCGCTGTCGTAAGCGCGCAGGTGCAGCAGAAGCGGGCGCCTGCTGCCTCCGGTCTCGCGTGCCTGGACCAGCAGTTCGCGGTAGGGCTGCGCGGCCTGACCGGCGGGACGTCGCGACTGCTCGATCCGCATGGGGCCGAGCGGCTGGTCCGCCAGGACGAGGCCGACCGGCGAGGGCGCGATCACGTCCGCGCCGTGATGCCTGATCCGTATCGCCAGGCTACCATTGGAGAGGGTGCCCGCCACGATCTCGACCTGTCCGTCCGGCGAGCGCGCCGCCAAAGGATTGCTGGGCGCAGGCGAACAGCCCGCCGCAAAGGCTGGCGCGATGATCCACCAGCGCTTCACCAGTGGGCGCAACGTTCAGTACAGCCCGTATTTGAAGACGAGCAGGGCCGACAGCGTGACGATCATGAGGAGCACCAGCGGGATGCCGGTTCGGGTGTAATCGCCGAAATTGTAGTCGCCTGCGGTCATGATGAGCATGTTCGTCTGATAGGCCACGGGCGTCGCATAACAGAGGTTACAGCCGAACAGCACGGCGAGGACCAAGGGCTCAACCGGGATGGACAGCTTCTGCGCCAGGCTGAAGGCGATGGGGGTGCCTACCGCGGCGGCGGTCGTGTTCGAGGCGAAGTTGGTGAGGATCGTGACGAACACCATTACCGCTGCCAGCGCGCCGCCTGCAGGGAGATGATGCAGACCTAGTGCAATGAGCTGGCCGAGCCACTCCGCAGCGCCGCTTTCCAGGATCACCCGCCCGATCGCAATGCTCGCGGCGACCAGGACGATGACCTTGGCCGACAGTGCCCGCCCGACCTTGTCGAAGCGCACGCAGCCGGTGACGAACATCAGGATAGCGCCAGCGAGCGCGGAGATCGCGATTGGTAGCAGTCCGACGCTGGCAAGCCCGACGGATCCGGCCATGATCGCCAGCGCGAGCGAGGCTTTCGCGGTCCGCGGGACCTCCTTGGCGCCGTCCAGCATCAGCAGGCTCTCGGAGCGCGCGAGTGCGGTGATGTCAGCCATTGTGCCGGTCACCAGGAGGATGTCACCTTCGTCGAGCGGTGCTTCCAGCAGGTTGTCGTCCCGCCACTCCCATGCCGTTCGGGCGTGATGAACGCCCATGACGGCAACGTCATGGGTTTCGGCAAGGCCGGATGTGGCGATCCGCTTGCCGATCAAAGTAGAGTCAGCACCGATCGACATCTCCACCACCGCGAGGTCTTCGCGGCTGCGGCGCGACGCGGCATGGACCCGGTCCAGAAGCGCGGCCGGTGCCGTCGTTGCTCCTAGTGCCCGCATCGCGTCTTCCAGCGCCTCGTGTGGCGCGAGCACGGCTATCCGATCGTCGACCGCCGCGGGCGTTTCGGGAGCGCCGACAAGTTCGACCTGCGGCGCGGTGCGAGCGAGGAAAGCGGCCGGCAACTGCCCGAGCGCGGGGGAGCGCGGCCCGAGCCGGAGCGACGCGTAGAAGCGGCGAGGGGCATGGCCGGTCTGCACTGAGTTATCTGGAAGCAGCCGCGGCATGACCAGCCAGATGAAAGGCAGCGCCACCAGCGCCGCGATGACGACCAGCGGGGTGAAGTAGAACACCCCCATCGGCCGCATGCCGAGATCGGTCGCGATCGAGACGACCAAGAGATTGGTCGAGGTGCCGATCGTGGTCGACATGCCCCCGATCAGCACCGCGCTGTTGATGGGGATCAGCGTACGCGACGCCGCCATCCCGCCGCGCGACGCCAGCGTCACCATTATTGGGAGCAGCAGCACGAGAACGGGCGTGTCATTCACCATCATGCTCATGATCATGGCGAGCACCAGGGTGGTCAGGAAACCGAGGCCCCGATTGAAGCGCCAAAGCCTGGTCAGCAGGCGCGCGGCTGGATCGAGCGCACCAGTCGCCACCAGCCCCCGACCCATCACCATCAGTGCGCAGATCGTTATCAGGGCGTAATGACCAAAGCCCTCGAAAGCGAGCTTCAAGCCATCTGTTGGTCGCTCTCCCGTCAACGGGTACAAGTAAAGGCCAAGCGCGATGACGCTGATCGTCAGCAGCGAGATGATCTCGACCTTCAGCCGCCCCGATGCGAAGCCGTAGAACATCGCCACCGTGACCAGCATGGCGGCAATGGCGTGGGCGGAAGGAGCATCGATCATCGTGCCGCGCCCTTAACAAGGCCGGCATCATTGCTCCACGCCTTGCGATGCCGCAGCCAGCGGGTCACGTGAGCCACCATATTGCAACGATGAGCGCCACGGCTGCAACCGAGATGGCGACGGCCATGACCCTGAAGTTGATAGGAGAAACGCCCGCTATGTGGTGTGCCGTCAGTCGTTCGTGCAGTCCGCGCGCCCGACGTTCCGCGGCGATCACCAAAAAGATACCAACTAGGATGAATAAGGTGGCGATCGCTTTCGCCACCCAGGTCGGCTCGACCGGCTTGAACAATGCGCTGAAGCCCAGGCCGATGCCGATACAGGCCGTGGCCGTGCGCGCCCACCCGCTGAACGTCCGCTCATTCGCGAGCAAGGTGCGGTCTTCCGCCAGGTCGGTGCGATCCTCGGCCAAGTCAGTGCGGACGGATTTTTCCTCATGCCCCATGCCGTCATCATGGGAGAAGTCCGAACCCTCGGCAAACGGCTTCTGACGCTATGATTCGCGAGGTAAGGTCCGGTCTTTAGGCGATCGCCCGCGCATGGCAGCGGTGCGGTTGTGGGATCCGCCTTCGCAAGACGAGCTCCAAGCGGGGTACCAGGGGAACATGGATATCGTTGCCATCCTCCTCCGCCGTGTTCGGGACATGGGGACCGAGTTCGTCCGCATTCTTCCACAGCTCGGAATCGCGCTGCTGCTGCTCGTCGCAACCTTCTTCATTGCAAAATCTGCCCGGCGGATCGCCGAGCGACTGCTGTCGCATACCGACCTGCGCGGGACCCTCGTCAACCTGGTCGAAACACTGGTGGGCGTGGCAATCTGGGTTCTGGGCCTTCTGATCGCGATGTCGATCGTGCTGCCCGGGGTAACCCCCGCGAACATCCTCGCAGTGCTGGGGCTCGGCTCCGTGGCGGTCGGCTTCGCCTTCAAGGACATCTTCGAGAACTTCCTCGCCGGTGTGCTGATCATGCTGCGCAAGCAGATGCGGATCGGCGACTTCATTCGCTGCCAGGACGTCGAGGGGCGGATCGAGATGATTAGCCTCCGGGACACGCATCTGCGCCACCTCAGCAACGAACTCGTCGTCGTGCCCAACGCCTATCTGTTCAAGAACCCCGTAGAGGTGGTCACGCACAGCCAGCAGCGACGTCACGAGGTGGAGGTCGGCGTGGCCTATGACGTCGATCTCGACGCTGCCCGCACGGTGATTCACGACGCGGTCGCCGCTGTCGGTCCCGTGCAGGAGGACCGGCCAGTGGAAGTGTACGCCAAGGAGTTCGGCGACAGCTCCATCAACTTCCTCGTACGCTGGTGGGCGGGTTCGAAGCCGGTCGACGCGCACCAGTCCCGCGACGAGGTGGTACGCGCGATCAAGCGAGCGCTGGATGGTGCCGGAATGGAAATCCCGTTTCCCTATCGAACGCTCACCTTCAAGGAACCGTTGCCGCTCACACGAGCAAAGCCGGAGGGGCAAGCCGACAGTACAGTCGGATGACCTTCCGGGAGGACCGATCAACGTCCCCGATCGTTGACATTGCATGACGAAACCAGGACTTTTTGCTTCTTCCGCCTTCCTAATTCTTGCCTCCCTTTCAGCCGCTTCCGCGGCATCACCGATCAGCAGTCCATCCGCTGCAGCAGATGCGGAAAGCCTTTGGTCGTCGCAGAACCGCGAGGCGCTTAGGGACGCCCTTGCCGCCCGCGCCCGACACGGTCTTGATCACCTGCAATTTCCGGTTCCGGACGGTTCACCCACAAGCCTCGACAAGGCGGCGCTCGGCTATGCCCACGCACTGGCAGATGGTGTGGTCGATCCCACCTCGCTGCACGCGATCTATACCGTCCCACGACCTACAGACAGGCAGCTCGCCGCAGAGCTCCACCGCGCGCTTCAGGAAAACCGTCTTGCGGCCTGGCTGAACGGCCTGGCACCACAAGATGCGGCCTATCACGCCCTGAGTGATGCCTACATGGCTGCCAATGATCGGCGCGGGGTAGGTCGATCAGAGATGTTGGAAAGTGCCGAACCGCTCCGCATCGGGGATGAAAGCAAAGCCGTGGTACCGATTGCGGCGCAGTTGCATGCAGAGGGCTACCTCGATCAGCCTTACGCGGGATCGACCTACAATCCGGCGCTTGCGGACGCCGTCACCCGGCTGCAGCGGGATTACGGCATCGCGGCTGACGGGATCGTCGGCCCCGATACCCTGGCGGTGCTGAACCTCGGGCCCGGTGACCACGCCCGAGCCTTGGCTGTCGCACTGGAGCGCCGACGCTGGCTGTCCCGCAATCCGCCGCTGACCCGCATCGACGTCAACACCGCGGCGGCCACGTTGAGATACTACCGGGACGGCGCACTTGTCGACGAACGCAAGGTGATCGTGGGCGAGCCAGGGAAGGAAACACCCGCGCTATCGTCGCCCATCTACCGGCTAGTCGCCAATCCGACATGGACCATCCCGAAGTCGATCCAGCACGGCGAACTCGCAGGGGTCAGCCGGCGCTATCTACGCGCGCACAACATGTTTCGCCGGGGCGGCTGGATCGTGCAGCGTTCGGGACGCGGCAATGCGCTCGGCCTGGTCAAGTTCGACATGCACAACCAGCACGCCATCTACCTCCACGATACGTCGTCCCGTCATCTCTTCGAGCGTAGTCAGCGCCATCTCAGCCACGGGTGCGTCCGGGTCGCCGATGCGCTTGGCTTCGCCGAGATGCTCGCCGAGCAGGAGGGCGTGGCAAGCGAGTGGCAGCGCGCCCGCGATACCGGGCGGCAGCGGTTCGTCGCTTTGCCACGAGAAATCCCGGTGCGCATGCTCTACCATAACGTCTTCGTCGCATCCGAAGGCCAGGTCGCCTATCGGACGGACCCGTACGGCTGGAACGCGCCCATAGCGGCAGCCCTCGGCTTCTCCGGTAAAGGGGCGTCGGTAGCAAAGCCGGAAGCAATCGATGTCGGTCCATGACGCTTCTGCGCAGAGGACGGGGGCGCCATGATGAGCGAGCAGATGTTCTTCGCTGGAGCTCCGGGCGTGTGGCGAACACTGTTGGTGGGGCTGTGTGCGTACGTCCTGCTCATCCTTGTCCTGAGGACGACGGGCAAGCGAACGCTGTCGAAGATGAACGCGTTCGACCTGATCGTCACCGTAGCGCTTGGATCCACCCTGGCCACCGTGATCCTGTCCAAGGACGTCGCGCTTGCCGAAGGTGTAACCGCTTTCGTTATGCTGGCGGGCGCGCAGCTTGCCGTCACGTGGCTCTCGACGCGGTCGAAGCGCTTCCGAAGTTGGGTCAAGGCCGAACCGACAATCCTGGTCGAAAAGGGGATCATGCTTTCGGATGCCATGAAACGCGAGAGAGTCACTTCGGACGAGGTTGAAGCCGCCGTTCGGGGTGCCGGGTTCGATGGTCTTGACGCTATAGCCCTGGTGGTTCTGGAAACGGACGGCAGCATGAGCGTCGTTGCTCGGAAGAACGCCCTCGATCCCGATCGCACCCAAAAGCACGAGTGATACAGGTGAGCGGCTTATTCGATGCAGGATAGACGCTAGCGGTAACCCTGAACAGCTGACCCAGCTGTTCAGAAGTAAAGAGCAACGAGTCCCACTTTGTTCTCGGCTTCGTAAATTTCGTAGCTGGTAAATTAGCCCATCGCTCATTTGAGTATACCCAACAACGCCAAGTAGGAGTGATGAGCAGGTGGCAGGCAGCGAGGTTAGGGCGGCGCGGGTGTATTTGCGGGTAAGCACGGACGAGCAGGACCTGACGCGGCAGGAGAGCATTGTGGCTGGTGCGCGGGCGGCCGGCTTTTATGTCGCGGCCGTATACCGGGAGAAGGCGTCGGGCGCGCGACCGGACCGGCCGGAGCTGCTGCGCATGGTGGCGGACCTGCAGCCGGGCGAGGTGGTGGTGGCCGAGAAGATCGACCGCATCAGCCGCCTGCCTCTGCAGGAAGCGGAACTGCTGGTGGATGCTATCCGGGGCAGGGGGGCTCGGCTGGCGGTGCCGGGCATTGTGGACCTGTCGGACTTGGTAGCTGATAGCGCAGGCGTGGCGCGCATCGTGCTGGAGGCGGTGCAGGACATGCTGCTGCGGGTCGCGCTGCAGACGGCGCGGGATGACTACGAGACCCGGCGCGAGCGGCAACGCGAGGGCATCGAGATTGCCAAGCGGGCGGGGCGGTACACCGGCCGCAAGCCGGACCTCGCCCACCACCGGCGCATCGTAGGTCTGCGCGAGGCGGGCATGAGCATCGCGAAGACCGCGGAGCTCGCCGGGTGCAGCATCGCCCACGTCAAGCGCGTGACCGCGCTCCACCGCTCAAGGGCCGCTCAGCCGCAGAAGACTAGTTGAGTACCGTACATGTTTTACCTGCGGGTCGTGGCAGACCGAACCCCACCGCGGATTGGTCTCCGCGTGGAGCAGCAGAGCGGCATCCTGGGTATCACCGCAGGATAATCGCGCATAGTCGCTTCCAACCTGCCATTCTGACACGGGGTTCCGACACCTGTATGTGGCTTTCAGCGGTAAATGTCACGAATGTCAGCACTAGGTGACGCCGATGACGAGGGTGCTGCGGGCGGCTTCCACGACATCCTCGCTGATGGTTGCGAGGCCGTTGATCTTCAGCACGCG
>NZ_JBDZDK010000038.1:0-28222 GCF_040049155.1 Sphingomonas silueang | reverse complement strand
CATGCTCGACATTCGCGTCAACCGCGACGCGATGGCGCGGTTGGGCGTTACGGCTCAGGATGTGCAGGACACCGTGACTGCGACGATCGGCGGGCGAACATCGGGCCAGATCTTCGAGGGCGACCGTCGCTTCCCGGTGGTGATCCGCCTGTCGGAGGCGCAGCGCGCCGACATCGGCCTGCTCCAGCAGGTGCAGGTGCCGGTGGCAGGCGGCGGCTATGTGCCGCTGTCCAGTGTCGCTGACATCAAGGTCGTCGACGGTCCCAATCAGATCAGCCGCGAAAACGGGAAGCGGCGCGTGGTGGTGCAAGCCAACGTGCGTGGTCGCGATGTCGGTAGCGTCGTTGCAGACGCGCAGGCGGCGATCGGCAGCCAGGTCCGGCTGCCTGCCGGTGCCTATCTCGAATGGGGCGGTCAGTTCGAGAACCTGCAATCGGCGAGCGAGCGGCTGAAGCTGGTCATTCCGGCCTGCTTCATCCTGATCCTGTTGCTGCTTTATGGCGCATTGGGATCGGTCCGCGATGCCGCGATCGTCTTCACCGGCGTGCCATTCGCGCTGGTGGGCGGCGTTCTGCTGCTCTTCCTGCGCGGCATGGACTTTTCGATCTCGGCGGCGGTGGGCTTCATCGCCCTGTCGGGCATCGCGGTCCTCAACGGCCTCGTCATGGTCAGCTCAATCCAGGATCTGATCCGGTCGGGGCTATCGCGCGAGGAGGCGGCCCATGTCGGCGCAATGCAGCGTCTGCGGCCAGTCGTCATGACCGCGCTCGTCGCAAGCCTCGGCTTCGTGCCGATGGCGCTTGGCGAGGGGGCGGGCGCGGAGGTGCAGAAGCCATTGGCGACCGTCGTCATCGGCGGCCTGATCTCGGCGACGCTGCTGACGCTGTTCGTGCTGCCGACGCTCTACGCCCGGTTCGGGCAGAAAGTGATCGAGAAGCCCGAGCACTACAATGAGGAGCATGAAGGGGACGACCACGGTCAGACCTTCGTGAACAACTTGGCCTGATGGGTGCGCGGGGCGATCCGCGATCGCCCCGCTCATCTCTGGGAGATGGGGATATGCCTCGCACCATAACCAGCTCAATGCTTCACGGCGGGCCACTGCGGATCTGGTCGGCGATCACCGATCCGGATCATCGTCGGGCTTGGAGTCCGCTCGTATTCCTCGACAACCCGTGCCAGCTTGGCGAAACGGAATGTACCTTCGCGATCCAGGGCATCACCCGGCCAATTCGGACGCCGGCCCGGGTCGATCAATTCGATAAGCCGCGCGCCTTCGCTTGGTCCTGCGGCATCCCTTATCTGTTCACGCTCGAAGAACGGTACGAGCTGGCAGGGGACGATGGTGGCACTAGGCTAACACATAGCTGCACGCTGGGCGGGGCGCTGTCTCTGCCGTTCGCGGCGATGATGTTGCGTCGTCTGCGGTCCCTGATGATCGAGGCTGATGATCGCCTCGCAACCTATCTGCGCTGGCGGGTGGGTCAGCCTGCCCGTGGGATCAATCGTCAGCGCGTCCCCTCCCGCTACAGGAGGAAGGCGCGATGATGCCGTTGAAGCGGGTACTGCCCGCCCTCATCCTCGTTGTCGGCCTGGCGGCTTGCACGGAAAGCAAGCCGCCAGCCCCGCCAACGGAGCAGCAAATCCATTCGTCCGACAGCGCCGTGGCGACCGGGGAAATGGGGCGCCATCCCTATCGCTGTTCCGACGGGGAACCGCTGTTCGTCGACTACAAGGACAACGGCCTGCAGATCGATTTGCGGCGCTCCAGCAGCGCCGTGCCCATGACGCTGACCGCGCCAGCGCAGGGCCTCCAATATGTCGGCGAGACAGCCACCGCGACCTTCAAGGGGTCGCAGCTCACCGTCGTGGATGGCGAGGGCCGCACCCGAATCTGCGAACGGGAGGGCACCCGATGAACCGTCCTGTCTTCCGACACGTCGCACTGGAACGGGAGAGAAACGATGTCTGACACGTCGATCTCGAATGTGATGGCCATTCGGGCCGAAGTGATCGCGCGAAGCCGCGCTTTGCGTGCGGCGCAGCCGACGGCACCGCCCGGCGTGACGCCGACCGCTCCGGCGTCGAACTTTGCCGACACCCTCAATGCCGTGGTCGCGAAGGTCAACGAGACCCAGGAGCAGGAGGATGTCGTCACCGAAGCATATGAGCGTGGCGAAACCACCGACATTGCAACCGTCGCGCTCATCCAGAGCCGCGCATCCATTACTTTCGAGGCGACCCTGCAAGTCCGGAACAAGCTGCTGTCCGCTTATCGGGACATCATGAACATGCCGATCGGATGACGATTGCTAAGAGATTTAGGGCGTAATTGATATGATAGTCGGCGCGAGGCCACGTTTTAGGCAGATCATTATCGAGGTTTGGAAGCCTCTCACGATCCTGTTCGTGTGGGACGTGGCGGTGACGGCATTCCACATGATGACCCCGATCAAGGAACCGCCTTTGCCGACGGCGCTGTTCGGCACTGCCATCGCGCTCTTCATGGGGTTTCGGACCAACGCAGCTTATGCGCGCTGGTGGGAAGCGCGAACCCTTTGGGGCGCGCTCATCAATGCGTCGCGCAGCCTGGCCAGGATCACACGCAGCCTGACCAAGGGGGAACCCGAGGGCAGTGAGACGCGGCACAACATCATCCTGCGGCAGATCGCCTTCGCGCACTCGATGCGCTGCCAGCTTCGCCGACAGTCGCCCTATGAAGACATTGCCCGGATCGCCGGAACGGACGTCGCCGATATGGCGGTCGCTCGCCTGAACCCTGCCAACGCGCTCTTGGAGGACATATCGGGCAATTACGCCGACGCGCTCGCGGAAGGTCGGATCACCGAGATCCAGCAGGCAACTGTAGAGCGCGTCCTGATCGACATCGCCAATGCGCAGGGTGGCATGGAGCGGATCAAGAACACGCCGCTGCCCAATGGCTTTCGGTTTTTCCCGAACCTCTTCACGCGCGTGTTCTGCGTGCTGCTTCCGATCGCGCTGGTCGAATCCCTGGGCCTTGCCACGCCGATCGGATCGACGCTGATCGGACTCGTCTTCCTCGCGGTGCTGAGCATCGGCGAGGATCTGACCGATCCGTTCGCCAATAGCGTCCACGATGTCCCGCTCACGGCCATGTGCCGCACGATCGAGATCGACCTTCTTCAGACGGCGGGACTACCGGCCCCTGAGCCGCTGACGCCCGATCACGGCGTGCTGTGGTGAGGGCGGTGCGCGCCTTGCGGCACCTGCCTGGCCTGACAGCCGCGCGCATCGGCGCCGTTCTGTTCGCGGGTATGGTCGTAGGGGCGTGCAACCCCGCTCCAAGCCAACCGGCCGAGCCGGCGCATGAAAAGCATCTGACGCCTCGATTGATCGCGCAGCGCATCATGTATTGCGACGATGGATCGCGCGCCGATGTCGACTTCATCGACGACGGCCTGAAGATGGGTGTCACCTGGCTGCCCAAGGGCAGAACCGAGATCCTGCACGCGCAACGGACCGGCGAAGAATTTCGCGGCGACCAGTCGCGGGCAGTCGTGGCGGGCGGGTCGATCGCCTTCACGCAGCGCGGGAAGATCCGCGTCTGTCATCGAACACCGGAGGAATCATAGGATATGCAGGCATTGCTCTACACGCTTGCGCCTGTGTTGGCGGTCGTGCTCGGCGCGATCATCGCGAGCCGCACAAAGTTAAATCCTGGCCTCGTGGCGGGGCTACAGCATCTTGCTGCCGGCGTCGTGTTCGCGGCGGCAGCGACTGAAATCCTGCCGCAGGTCAAGCATGAGGCTTCGCCCAGCGCGACGTTGATCGGCGGGGCGGCGGGCGTCGTAACGATGCTGGGTCTCAAGGCTTTCGAGGCCCGCTTCAAGGGGCCGATGGCGCTGCTCGCCGCGATCGGCATCGACATCCTGGTCGATGGCCTGGTGCTCGGCCTTGCGTTCGTCGCGGGCGAGAAGGCGGGATTTCTGCTGACGATCGCGCTGACACTCGAAGTGCTCTTCCTGGGTCTGACACTGACCAACGAGCTGGCGGAAACCTATCGCTCGCGCCTGCGCATCATCGTGATCGTCTCGGCCTTGGCGCTGCTGCTGCCGATCGGCGCGCTCGCTGCCGTTCCTGTCGCCACGCTCTCGCCGGTAATGGTCGCTGGCTTCCTGAGCTTTGGGCTGATGGCGCTGCTCTACCTCGTCACGGAAGAGCTGCTGGTTGAGGCGCACGAGAAGCCTGACACCCCGCTCATCAGCTCGATGTTCTTCGTAGGGTTCCTCGCCCTCCTGACGCTCGAGGAGATCATGGGATGAATGCGAGCAACGACAACGCGGGCACGCAGGAGCGTCGCACGCTCTGGATCGTGCTGCTGCTGAACGCAGCAATCGCAGCGGGCTTTTTCGTATCCGGCGCGTTCGCCGATTCAAGTGCGCTCATCGCCAACGGCGTCGACAATCTGTCCGACACCGCCGTTTACGCTCTCAGCCTCGTCGCGCTGACCCACGGTAAGACGTGGAAGACGCGCGCCGCGATCGCATCGGGGGTAATGCTGCTGATCTTTGCGGGCGGCATCCTGATCGATGTCGGGCGACGCTATGTGCAGGGGAGCGAGCCGATCGGACCGACCATGATGGTCATGTCGGCGATCGCCGGCGTCGTAAACTACCTCTGCCTGCGGCTGCTCCAGCGGCTCAAGGATCCGGACGTTAACCTACGGGCCGCCACCACCTTCAGCTTCAATGACTTCATTTCCAATGGCGGCATCCTGATCGCGGGCGTGCTGGTGCTGTGGCTGGGCACCAACTGGCCGGACCTTCTGGTCGGCTTCGCTACCGCCATCATCGCCATCAAGGGCGGTGTCGAAATCCTGCGCGACGCGCGCGCCGAAACCAAGAAAAGCGAAAGGAGGTCGTCATGAACGACAAGCTCGAACTCGATATTCCAGTATTGTTGCCGGACCTTCCTGACGCGGCCGACGCTTGCCTGGACCGTCTCGTATCAACCCTGTCAAAGCGCGAAGGCGTCGAGCGGGCGCATGTGATCTGCCTCGATGGCGACACGCCGGCGGCCCTGTGCATCCATTTCGACGCCGCCAAGCTACCGCTGCCGCGATTGCGTGAAATGGTGCGCGCCGCAGGTGCCGAAATCACTGAACGCTACGGTCATGCGATCTGGCAGGTGACGGGGATCAGTCACGAACGGCGGGCGCGCACGGTCAGCGATGCGCTATGCGCGTTGCCCGGGGTGGTACAGGCAAGCGCCAGCACCAGCGGGTCGGTCCGGGTCGAATATGATCGCCGAGAGACCACAGAAGAGGAAGTGCGCGCTGCTCTTCGCAAGCTGAAGGTGAGGGTTGGCAAGCGGGTCGCCGCCGATGACCATGCCGGCCACGACCACGGCCCCGGGGGCCACGACGCGGGCGAAGAGAAGCACGGCCCCGGCGATGGTCACGACCATAGCCACGCCGAATTTCTCGGCCCCAATACCGAGCTGATCTTCGCGCTTGCCTGCGGCGCGCTGCTGGGGATCGGCTATGCGATCGAAAGGCTGGTTGCCGGCGCACCGGAGTGGCTGCCCACGGCCTGCTATGTCGCAGCCTATTTCTTCGGCGGGTTCTTCACGCTGCGCGAGGCGATCGACAACCTTCGGATGAAGAAGTTCGAGATCGACACGCTGATGTTGGTTGCTGCCGCCGGCGCCGCTGCGCTGGGCGCATGGGCCGAAGGCGCGCTGCTGCTGTTCCTGTTCAGCCTTGGCCATGCGCTTGAGCATTACGCGATGGGACGCGCCAAGAAGGCGATCGAGGCGCTGGCGAAGCTCGCGCCCGAAACCGCGACCGTGCGACGCGACGGCCAGACCAGCGAAATCCCGGTCGAGCAAATGGTCGTTGGGGATGTCGCCATCGTCCGCCCGAACGAGCGCCTGCCTGCTGACGGCTTCGTCATCACGGGCACCAGCGCGATCAACCAAGCCCCGGTGACCGGCGAGAGCATCCCGGTCGACAAGGTGCCGGTCGCGGACGCGGCAGCCGCCCGCGCCAAGCCCGATGCGGTCGAGGCGGAGAGCCGCGTCTTTGCCGGCACGATCAATGGCGGCGGCGCGATCGAGATCGAGGTGACGCGCCGATCCAACGAGTCCGCGCTCGCCAAGGTGGTGAAGATGGTGAGCGAGGCGGAGACGCAGAAGTCGCCGACGCAGCGCTTCACCGATCGGTTCGAGCGCATCTTCGTGCCCGCCGTCCTGATCCTGTCGGTGCTGCTGCTGTTCGCCTGGGTGGTCATCGACGAGCCGTTCCGCGACAGCTTCTATCGCGCGATGGCGGTACTGGTCGCAGCGAGCCCTTGCGCGCTCGCGATCGCGACGCCGAGCGCGGTCCTGTCCGGCGTCGCGCGCGCGGCACGTGGCGGTGTGCTGGTGAAGGGCGGTGCGCCGCTCGAAAACCTCGGATCGCTCAAGGCGATCGCCTTCGACAAGACCGGCACGCTGACCGAAGGGCGCCCGCGCATCACCGATGTCGTGCCCGTCGACGGCACCGACGAAGGCGAGCTGCTGTCGCTGGCCGTCGCTGTCGAGGCGCTGAGCGATCACCCGCTGGCCCAAGCGATCGTCAACGACGGCCGCGAACGCCTGAATGGGCGCCCGTTGCCCACCGCTGGCGACCTCAAGAGCCTGACCGGTCGTGGCGTCACCGCGAGCGTGGATGGCGAGACGGTGTGGATCGGCAAGGCCGAGATGTTTGGGGGCGAGGGCATACCGGCGCTGGGGCAGGGGGCGCAGGACGCGATCGCGAAGCTGCGCGAGAACGGCCGCACGACGATGGTGGTCCGCAAGGGGGACCGCGACCTAGGCGCGATCGGCCTGATGGACACGCCCCGCGAAGCGGCCAAGACCGCGCTGCGCCGGCTGCACGAGATGGGTGTGTCGCGGATGATAATGATCTCCGGCGATCACCAGAAGGTCGCCGAAGCGATCGCCAACGATGTCGGAATCGATGAGGCGTGGGGCGACCTCATGCCCGAAGACAAGGTGGCCGCAATCAAGAAGCTTGCCGGCGAGGACAAGGTCGCGATGGTCGGCGACGGCGTGAACGACGCGCCCGCGATGGCGAGCGCCACGGTCGGCATCGCAATGGGCGCGGCGGGGTCGGACGTAGCGCTCGAGACGGCCGACGTAGCGCTGATGGCCGACGACCTGGCGCACTTGCCGTTCGCGGTCGGCCTGAGCCGTCATACGCGCGGCATCATCCGTCAGAACGTGTTCGTCAGCCTGGGCGTCGTCGCCTTCCTCGTGCCTGCCACCATCCTCGGCCTCGGCATCGGGCCAGCGGTGGCGGTCCATGAGGGATCGACACTGCTCGTCGTCATCAACGCGCTCCGGCTGCTCGCCTACCGCGACCCGGCGGGGAACGCGGCATGAAGTGGCTGGTCGCTTTCGACCTCGACGGCACGCTCGCGGAGAGCAAACGCCCGTTATCGGAGGATATGGCCGCGATCATCGCCCGGTTGCTCGCCGTTACCGATGTGGCGGTGATCTCGGGCGGGGACTGGCCACAATTCGAAAAGCAGGTCGCGTCGCGCTTGCCTGCGGACGCAGCGCTCGACCGCCTCTGGTTGATGCCGACCACCGGCACCAAGCTCTATCGCTTCATCGATGGGGCTTGGTGCGTGGTCTATGCCGAGCTGTTCGACGATGCGGAGAAGGCGAAGATCCGCGCGGCCTTCGACCGGGCGCTGGCCGATGCCGGCCTCGCCGATGAACGCATATGGGGCGAGCGGATCGAGGATCGCGGCAGCCAGATTACCTTTTCGGGGCTGGGGCAGGCGGCGCCGCTGAAGGAAAAGGAGGGATGGGACCGGGATCGGAAAAAACGCACTGCATTGCAGGCGACCTTGCGCGCAGTGCTGCCGGGCCTCTCGATCAATCTTGGCGGTACGACATCGATCGACGTGACGAGGGCAGGGGTCGACAAAGGCTACGGCCTGAAGCGCCTGAGCGCCGAAAGCGGCGTGCCGCTCGACGGCATGTTGTTCATCGGCGATGCGATCTTCCCCGGTGGAAATGACTATCCCGCCGTCGAGATCGGCCTCGACACGGTCAGGGTGCGCGACGTTGCGGAAACCGCCGCCGTCGTGGCCGCCATCATCGCATGTCTGCACCGGTAGGTTCGCAGATGTTCACGATCCTCGCCTTAATCACGAGCGCCTTCAAGGCGCTCGGCCCAACATTCGTTTTTAACCTCCGATTTGGAGCGATCGCGTAGAACAGGCAGGCCGGCATGTTTCAAAGCTCATGGTGGGAGATAACCACCCATATCATCAGTCTCGCCGTCGCCTACGCGCTTGCCCTTCCGGTTGGCTGGGATCGCGAGAAGGACGCCCGTAGCGCAGGCATCCGCACATTCCCGTTGGTTGCCATCGCCAGTTGCGGCTTCGTGCTGGTAGGCATCGCGATCCTCGGCCGCACGTCCCCGGCGCAGGCCAGGTTGCTCGAAGGTCTGATTACAGGCGTCGGTTTCATTGGGGGCGGCGCGATCCTGAAGAAGGGTAGCAAAGCCTCGGGTACGGCAACAGCGGCCAGCCTGTGGGCGACTGGCGCGCTCGGGGCGGCCGTCGGCTACGGCCTATACGATATCGCCTTCATCCTGAGCTGCACCACCTTCCTGACCCTGCGCTGTTCTCGTCCGCTCAAGCGCGCTACCAATGGCGACGCCTGTACTCCGGCAAGTCCATGACGACCTCTCAGGCGAGCCGATGGACACATCCAGTGCAAGCCCTCACCCGACGTTGGGCGCCGGCGCGGACTATCCCGGCGCGGGACCGCCAACACCGCTTGCTGCGCTGGGCGACGCTGTTGGAGCGCAATCCTCACCAGATCATCGGCCTGCTGCCTCCCTCTTGGGCAGGCGGTGACGCGCGCGGCCCGATGATCGATCGGCCGAGCGCGATCGATGTCGCATGGGACGATGTGGTGCTGCGTGTGATGGGGCTGGCGGGTCGATCGCGCCGTGAAGCCAAAGCATTCTTCGGGCTGTCGGACGCGGAATTGGATCGAATTGTCGCTGGGTCGTGGCGGTGTCCGATCCGCCCCGCTTGGCAGGTCGCCGCGCGGATCAGGAACGTCGAGTGCCCGCGACTGGAAAACGCGATCGTAGGATCGGTCCTCGCCCTCATCCTCGTGTTCTGCGCCATCTTCTATTGGATCATCTGACGAGGCTGTCTTGTGTTCGACATCATAACATCGATCCTATCGGCACTCGGCGGCTTTGGCGTCTTCCTGCTGATGCTGGCCGAGAACGTCTTTCCGCCGATTCCATCGGAAGTGATCCTGCCCCTTGCGGGCTACACGGCCGCGCAGGGGCGCGGCTCGCTGTGGGTGGTCGTTATCGCTGGCACCCTCGGATCGGCCGCAGGAGCGATCCTATGGTACTATGTCGGGCGCTGGATCGGCATCGATCGGTTGAAGCGCTTTGCTTCTCGCCACGGTCGATGGCTGACGTTGACGGCGGACGAGATCGATCATGTCGATCGCTGGTTCGACCGCTATGGCCGTTGGGCGGTTCTGTTCGGACGAATGGTCCCGGGAGTCCGGACGTTGATTTCGGTGCCAGCAGGGGTCAGCGGAATGCCCCTCGGTCCGTTCCTGCTTTCCACGCTTGCCGGCTCGGCAATATGGACCGTGATCCTCGTGCTAGCCGGCTACGAGCTGGGCGAACGCTATAATCAGGTGGCGAGCGTCATCGAACCGGTCAGCAACGCCGTGCTCTTGCTGGCCGTCATTTGGTATCTCTGGCGGGTCGCGACCTTCGGGCGATCCGGGGATCGCCATTGATGAATGTCAATGGCTCGTCTCCCGTTTTTCCCGCCGGACTTTGGCTTACGGCAGCTTCGATGCTGGTCTTCGTCACGCGCTACGCCAGTGCCCTTGGCCTGGTCCCGCGAGGAACCACGTTCATTCTCATCAAGTGGATCGGGAGGCTTTACCGCATCGGGTTTCGCGCATGGCGTCGCAACGGGGGGAAGTGGCGCTGGGCCGCATCATCAAGATCCACCGCCACAAGGTAAGCGAAGCATCCTATGTACTATCTTGCAGTCAAGGCCATCGTCTCGGGCATACTAATCGCGGCAGCGTCGGAAGTGGCGAAGCGCTATCCCGGGTTCGGAGCGCTGATTGCGTCGCTACCGGTCGTCTCGGTCCTTGGCATGATATGGCTGTGGCACGACCGGCCTGATGCGATGAACATGGCGGCCCATGCGCAGGCGACCTTCTGGTTCGTACTCCCCTCGCTGCCGCTATTCCTACTGATACCAGTCCTTTTGCGTCACGGAATTGGCTTTTGGCCAGCCTTGGCCGCCGGATGCTGCCTGACCGTCCTGCTCTATATCGCGATGGTTCTCGCACTCCGGCGCTTTGGCATCGCTTTGTGATTTCCATGAACAACGAGCGGGTGAACAGAATGACAAACCTCAAGGAACGCGCGCTCATTGCCGCTGTCGCGACCATCGCTCTGACTGGATGCGGACTGATTAAACCACGGGATGCTGGCTATTTCCGTTTCCACGCGGAAGAGGCGAGGCTGGTTGTCACCCGCTGCGAGCGGGGCCAGGAAACCGGCAGCGACTGCGAGGCCGCGGCCCAGGCCGTGGCCGAGCTCGATGCGGCTGCGCGCCGGCAACCTCCGGCCAGAGCCGGACGCCAGCGCGGACATGATGCTACACTGGAGAAGGAACGTGATGATCGGAATTAACGGCACGCTCGCGCTGATGGTCGCAACGGCCGCTGGACTGACGCCACCTGCTGCGAGCGCACAGCACGCTCAACACGGTACGAGCGTGACCCGGGGAGCTGATGCGGGAAAGCGGGCCGACACGCCCGCAACCAGAGCCTACCGGGCCGCGAACGCCAAGATGCATGGCGCTATGGACGTGGCCTTCACTGGTGATGCCGACGCCGACTTCATGCGCGCGATGATCCCCCATCATGAAGGCGCGATCGCGATGGCCGAGATAGAATTGAGGTACGGGCGCGATCCCGCTGTTCGCCGGCTTGCAGCCGAAGTAGTGGCGACGCAGCGGCGCGAGATCGCCGAGATGCGGGCGTGGCTTGCCCGGCGCGAAACCCGCAAGTAGCGGCCCGAAGCCTTACCGCCGTCAATGATGGCGGCGGTAATGCCTCGGACGGGAATGACGATCATAGTGCCGATCGCGCACGTAGTGGCGAGACTGGTATCGCGGAGAGTCGGCATAATAGCCGCCACCATAATAGGGCTGCGCATAGCCATAGCCGTGATTTGACACGACCACACGTCCATGTCCGCCGTAGCTACCATGACCTGTGGAATGACGGCCACCATGGTGCTGCGCCATCGCAGTACCAGGGACCAACGAAGCCAGCAGCCCCGCTGCAATCCAAAATGTCTTACGCATGTCTACTCTCCTACCATCGGACGATAGGATCGAACGACGGCGTATTTGATATTAGGGCTTCTACTTGAACCGACACTGAACTTGATGCCGGTCAACGATACCAGAACGTGCGCATGTAGACTCAAATCTGGGCCTTTGTGGTGCCGACAGTCGAACCTTGTGCCTTTGAGCCTCTCAATCGCATGGACAACGCTGTGATGGCTGGCAGGACAAGAAGGGTCAGGATTGTCGATGTTATAAGCCCCCCGATGACGACCGTTGCGAGTGGGCGTTGCACTTCTGCTCCTGTGCCGGTCGCAAGCGCCATCGGCACGAAGCCAAGAGACGCGACCAGCGCGGTCATCAGCACCGGACGGACGCGCTCCATTGCGCCGCCCACGATCGCATCGTCGTCGGCCGCACCGTCTTCGCGATACTTTCCGATCGCACTCATCATCACGAGGCCGTTGAGGACGGCAACGCCCGATAGGGCTATGAACCCGACCGCTGCGGTGATCGAGAAGGGGATACCGCGCAGCAGCAGCGCAAACACGCCCCCTGCGAGCGCCATCGGCACCGCCGAGAACACGATCGCCGCCGACACGAAGCTGCCGAGCGCCATGTAGAGCAGGGCATAGATCGCGATAAAGCAGATCGGCACGACGATCAGCAGGCGCAACCGAGCCGATTGCAGGCTCTCGAAGGTGCCGCCCCACTCAGTATACATGCCGGCGGGAAGCTGCATCTGGCCGATCCTCGCCTGTGCTTCGTCGACGAACCCGCCAAGATCGCGCCCGCGGACGTTGATCTGCACGACCACCATCCGCTTGCCATTCTCGCGACTAACCTGGTTCAACCCCTGCGTGTAGTTGAACCGGGCGACCTGGCTGAGCGGGATCGAGCGCGCCACCTGACCCTCGGCAGTGGGCAGCATCACCGGGATCGACCCCAGTGTCTCAAGGTCATCCCGTTGCGCATCGGGGAGGCGGACCACGACGTCGAACCGCCGGTCTCCCTCGAACAACAACCCGGCCTCGCGCCCGCCAAGCGCAGCCGAGACCGTGTTCGCCACCTCCTCAACCGACAGGCCATAACGGCCCGCCGCTTGCCGATCGATCTGCACGTCGAAGGTCGGCGCGCCGGACGTCTGTTCGGCACTCACGTCACCAGCGCCCGGGATGGTGCGCATGACGGAAGCGATGCGCCGCGCCTGTTCGCTCATCGCGTCGAGGTCATCGCCGTAGAGTTTGATCGCGACGTCGGCGCGAACGCCGGCGATCAGCTCGTTGAAGCGCATCTGGATCGGTTGCTGAATCTCTGTTCGGTTGCCGATCAGCGGTTTCATCCGCTCCTCGATGCGGCGAAGGATGTCCTCCTTGCTCTTAACCTCCGCCGGCCACTCGTCCTCTGGCTTTGGAATCACATAGGTATCCGACGCATTGGGCGGCATCGGATCGGTGCCGAGATCGGCGTTGCCGTTCTTAGAGAAGACCAGCGCCACCTCCGGCAGCGTCTTCAATGCATTCTCGATCTGAAGCTGCATCTGTGTCGACTGATCGATCGACGCCGATGGCACGCGGAAGTTGGTGACGGTTATGTCCTTCTCGTCGAGCTGCGGCATGAACTCCTCGCCGAGCAAGCCAAAGCTCAGCACTGCCGCGACGAACACGCCGACACCGCCCAGAATGAAGGGCATCGGCCGAGCTACGCCCCTGCCCAGCACGGGGGCGTAGCGTTCCTTGAACCAGCGGATCGGCTTCACTTCCGTCTCGCTGACCCGGCCCTTGACGACGATCGCGATCATCGCGGGAACGAAGGTCAGCGACAGGACGAAAGCGGAGGCGAGCGCCACCATCAACGTGATCGCCATCGGCGCGAACGTCTTGCCCTCAACGCCCTGGAAGGTGAGCAGCGGCACGAAGACGAGGAAGATGATGAGCTGACCATAAACGGTCGGCCGCACCATCTCCTTGGCCGCGAGTGTCGTTTCCTCCATCCGCTCGTCGCGGGTGAGAAGCCGGCCTTCATGCTCCTGGCGCTCGGCGAGGCGGCGAAGCGCATTCTCGACGATGATGACGGCGCCGTCGACGATCAGCCCGAAGTCGAGCGCTCCAAGGCTCATCAGGTTGCCCGATACGCCCAGCCCGTTCATGCCGGCGGCCGTCATCAGCATAGTGATCGGGATGACCGCAGCGGTGATGAGCGCGGCGCGGATGTTGCCGAGCAGCAGGAACAGCACGACGATGACGAGCAGCGCGCCTTCTGTGAGGTTCTTTTCGACCGTCGCGATCGTCGCGTTGACCAGCTTGGACCGGTTGTAGACCGGCTCGGCGAACACGTCGGGCGGCAGCGCCTTGTTGATCTGCGTCAGCTTCTCGGCGGCATCGGTCGCGACGATGCGGCTGTTGTCGCCCACCAGCATCAGCACGGTCGAGATGACCGCTTCCGATCCCATGCGACTGCCGGATCCGGTGCGGACCGCACCGCCGATCACGACCTGGCCCACGTCCTTGACGCGGATGGGAACGCCGTTCCGGGTTGCCACGACGGCTTCCTGAATGTCATCGATCGATTTGAGGCGAGCATCGGCGCGGACAAGGAAGCTCTCGCCGGCACGGCGGACGTAATTGGAGCCGGCAGAGAGATTGGCCCGCTCCATCGCGTCCGCCAACTCCGTCACCGACAGCCCATAGCTAACGAGCGCGTTCAGGTTTGGCTCGATCAGATATTGCTTCACATAGCCGCCGTTGGAATCAACCCCGGCGACGCCGCGCACGGCGCGCATCTGTGGGCGGATGATCCAATCCTGCACCGTGCGGAGATATGCCGCCTTCGCCAGCTCGGTGGTCAGGCGTTCGCCCTCGGGCGTGAGATAGCTGCCGTCCGACTGCCAGCCCGGCTTCCCATCGACCGTCTTCAAGCCCTTGCCGTCGGGGTGACGGAAGGCGACCGAATAGAAGAAAATCTCGCCGAGCCCGGTGCTGAGCGGTGCTAGGATCGGCTGCGCGTTGGAAGGCAGGCTGTCGCGCGATTGTGCGAGCCGTTCCGTCACCTGCTGGCGCGCGAAGTAAATGTCGGTGCGGTCGGTGAAGACCGCCGTTACCTGGCTGAAGCCGTTGCGCGAGATGGAGCGGGTCATCTCAAGCCCTGGGATTCCGGCCAGCGCCGTTTCCACCGGGAACGTCACCTGCTTTTCGATGTCGACCGGCCCAAGCGTCGGGGCGAATGTGCTGATCTGGACCTGTCGGTTGGTGACGTCGGGCACAGCGTCAATCGGCAGCTTGGTGATCTGCCATAAACCAAAGCCAATGACGACGAGGGTCAGGACGGCGACAAGCCATCGCATCCGGACCGAAAGGGAGAGGATGCGGCCGATCATTCCGCCGACTCCTTCTCGATCTCCGCTTTGAGGAGAAAAGCGTTGGTGGTGGCGATCTGCGTGCCGGCGGCGAGGCCGCCGGTGATCGCCACCATCCCGCCTGATCGGCTGCCGACCTGAACCGGCTGTGCGCGGAAGCCTTGGCCGGTGCGGACGAACACTACGGTATCGCTGCCAAGCGTCTGCACCGCGTCTTGCGGCACCATCACGCCACTCTTGGCGGCCCCGCCGCTGGCGAGGATACGAGCCTGCACAAGCTGGCCCGGGGCGAGTGTGCTGCCGCCAGAGGTCGGCGTGATGACGACGGTCGCGGTCCGCGATTGCGGATCGACGACGCCGGTCGACGAACGTACGCGGCCCTCGATCTTGCGGCCATCGGTGGTGGTCAACTCCACCCTGTCACCTTCTCGGACCCGGCCTGCATCGGCGGGGGGAACGCTAGCCGTGATCTGAAGCCGGCGCGGGTCGGCGACGCGGAACAGCTCGGTTTCAGCCGCGACGAACTGGCCGAGATTGGCACCAGCATTGGTGACGCGCCCCGAGACGGGGCTGACGACCGCAACCGATCGGCCGTCACCTGATACGCGGGCAGCGCCTGCGGCGGCGCTAGCGCGCCGGGCATCGGCCTGGGCGACCGCCAGATTGGCTTGTGCGGCTTCATAGTCAGCGCGGGGGGTGACGCCCTGGGCAAGCAAACCGCGTTCGCGTTCGAGCTGGCGAGCGGCGAGAGTGACGCGCGCGGACGCGGCCGAGCGATCGGCTGCGATCTGCGAAGCATCGCGGCTCTCGACCAGAGCGAGCGTCTGGCCGGCTCGCACAAGATCGCCGATGCGGACCATGATACGGCTGACCGTGCCCGGTGCGCGCGCGGTCAGCACCGCCTCGGCGTCGGGCGTCGCCTCGACCGTAGCGGAGGCAAGGATCGCGGCGTCCAGCTCGCCGGAGGCCGCCGGGGCTACAGTGATCTGCGATGCCGAAAGTGCCTGCTGCGTCATCGCGACCGTGTTCGACGGCTTGGCTGGCGCTGCGGCCTCCGTAGGGGCAGGGGCGGGCGATTGGGTGAGGCGCGCAGCGCCGAATCCAAGCGCGGCGGCAGCGACCAGGCCAATGGCGGCGCCGGTGTAGAGGCGAGTTTTATCGGTCATTGCACCGCTTCTCCGGTGATGGTGAGGCCCTGCAGACGGGCGAGATTGGCGCGGGCGTCGAGGCGCGCTGCGGCGGCATCGAGGATGAGGCCGCGGGCGACTCCGAGATTTTGACGTGCGGCGAGCAGTTCGATCAGCGGGCTTTTACCTGCCTCGTAAGCGATGCGGGCGAGGCGGTAGCCTTCTTCGGCGGTTGTCAAAGTCCGCTGCGCGGCAGCGGCACGAGCGTCGGCTGCCTCGACCAGCGCTAGACCGGCGCGTGTCCCGGCCTCGGCTTCGAGCCGGGCCGCGGCGGCGCGCGCTTCTGCTCCTTGCAGCTCAGCGCGTGCCGCCGCGATGTTGCCCTGGTTGCGATCGAAGAAGGGGAGCGGGACCGATATGCCGGCGACTAGGGCAGGGCCGCTCGCGACGCGGAGTTGACGCACTCCAAGCTGCGCAGTGACGTTCGGAATGGCGAGGCGCTGTTGCACCGTCACCGCCCGCGCAGCGGCGTCTTGTTCGGCTTCCGCGACCCGCACCGTCGTCGCCTGCATCGCGTCAATGGGACCGAAAGCCGGCTTGGCATCGAGCCGATCGAGGAGTGACTCCGAAAGACCGGTGAAGGGGGTGGTCATACCGGCGAGCGCCGAAAGACGTGCCAGCGCGACCGTCTTGAAAGCGCGCGCGTTTTCGAGGTCGGCCTGAAGCGTGTTCAGTTCGGTTTCGGCCTGCACTTGCCGGAGACGGGCTTCCTTGCCGGCGCCGACCAAAGCGCGGGCAACCCTCAAGACATCGGTCGCCTGTTTAACCTCTTCTTCGGCGATGGTGATGCGACGATCGGCGATTTCGGCACCAGCATAAGCGCGCGCCAGCTCAGTCGCAAAGACGAGACGGCCGTCACGATCGCGCGCCTTTGCCGCAACGATCCCGGCTTCACCGGCGGCGATCCGAGCGGATCGCTTGCCGCCCAGTTCGACAGGCTGATCGACCTGGAAAGTCGTCTGTTGTTGATTGCGCGCATTGCGATCGTGGTCGCCCACGAAATTCTCTGCATAGACATTGATCGAGGGGTTCGGTCGGGCGCGCGCTTGTAATGCCAAGCCGCGTGCTCGGGCGACGTCTGCTTCTAGCGCCAGGACGCGCGGCACATCACGCGTCTGATTTAGAAGCTGTGCAAAGGGGGGTGCGGTCTGCGACCACGCCGCACCTACGGGCGATAGCGCCGCAAAGGCGCCGGTCAGCGCAACGGTGCGCGACCGGCGAAAACTGCCGTTCATAGTGCATGATCCTCTAGGGTAGTCAGTCGACGCGCGCGGCGTCGGCGAGACTCAACCGCGAGGCGGACGCAGAAGCTTAGATGGGTCGATCCCGCTGGGGAGCGATGGAGTTAATATCGACCACACGCGAGCGGCGACGATGGCCGCAACCGGCGCAGCCCTCGCGCCATCGAAAGCAACCCAGTGGCCTGCGGCGTGGGCAAGAAGGTGAGCTGGCCCGTCGCCGTCGGCCTGCTTTGCCGGAGCCTGATCGTCATGATCGATCATAACCGCATGGTCGTGATCGTCATCAGAATGGGTATCGACCATGGCGACTTGAACCGGGCCGTGATCGTGAACCATGGCGCTATGCCATCCCGATACTGCGACAAGCCCGAGGACAGCGGCCAGCGCCAACACGACTCCTAGGATCGCAACAGAGGAACGCTGCACCGCCATCATTTGCAGCGTAAGCCGACGCAAAAAACGGGGCAAGGAAATCACTTGCCGGTCAATTCGAGCGTTCACGCTATTTCAGCCTGCTCGACATTATACCAGCGCCTTGGCGGCGAGACACGACATCAGGACGTGCCCCCCTTTGCGGAACGGTCGGTCAGCTTTGCCAAGCGGTGTGGCAGGTCGCTCATGACGCGGCGTGCATCACCAGGTCGCAGGTTACGCCAACGCCGGACCTCGTCGCGCGTGCGGCCACACCCCCGGCACCATCCGGTGCGGGCATCGAAACCACATAGATCGACGCAAGGCGATCGCATCAGATCGCGCCGATCCGACTGAGGCCTTGCAAGCCGGAATAGGCCATGTAGCCCGCGATCACGAGCATCAGGCCCGCCGACGCATAAGGCGCCTTGCGCGCGAAGTCGCCGAACCCTGACCAGCGCTTGCGGATGTGCGTGACGCTGAGCGATGCGATGACGCCGGCGCTGACCATCGTCACGGCAAGGCCGACGCTGAACGCGCTCACCAGCACGACACCGAGCGCGAGACGCTTGAGCTGGAGGCAGAGCAGGAGGACGGTGACGGCTGCGGGGCAGGGGATCAGCCCGCCCGTCAGGCCGAACAGCGCGATCTGGCCGGTCGTTACCTGACGATCGGCGAACCGGCGGCTGATATCGGCGGCGTGGGCGCGCTCATGCGCGTTCATGTAGGCATCGTCGCCCGTGACCTTCAGTCCATCATGCCCGTGGCCGTGATCGTGCCCGTGTTCGGCGAATGTGAGGTCGTAGTCATGGCTGTGGCCGCCGTGGCCCAGCGAGACGCGCGCGTTGAAGGCGTGCGGTTCCGGGATCTCCTCGACGCTTTCGATGTAATCGCCCCGATCGACGAAGCGGAATGTCTGCGAACGGCCTTCGCCGCGATCCGTTGTGAGGATAACATCCGCCGCTTTCCAGCCACCCTTGGCAAAGCTCGCCCGCCAGCGCGGCGGCACGCCATCCTCGAAAATCTCCAGACGCATCATGCCGTGGCCGGTGTCGATCGTGCGGATCTCGTCCTCGCCGTGATGGTGGTGGTGATCGTGCGCGGCTTCGGCCTTCTGATCGGCACGCGTGCGCCAAATCATCCATAGACCGATGCCAAGAACGATGACGGCCGAGCCGAGCAGGAGGTAAGGCTCGGTCGTTTCGGTGTTGATGCCGCGCCCGAGATATTGCCCGCCAAGCGCGATGCCCCACACGATCGCGGTGTGCGAAAGCGCCGCGCACAGGCCGAGCAGGACGGCTTGGCCAACAGTGCCACGCACTGCGATAATAAACGCAGCCATCATGGTCTTGGAATGGCCGGGCTCCAGCCCGTGCAGCGCACCGAGCAGCAGCGCGGTCGGGATGAACAGCCAGAGATTGGAGCTGCCCTGTTGAACGAGTTCGGCGAAAGAGGTCATGGTGCGTCCCGGCAAGCCCGGCGGTCGCGACCGATCGGACGTGAAGTTCGGGCAGGTCCATATCCCCCCATGGGGATAGAGTCTATCCCCCCGGGGGGTTGCTCGACAAAGTTCGTCCGTTTGTCTTATAGGGTGACATGGCCCATTACGATCATTCCAATCATCCCGCGATCATCAAGCGGCTCAACCGTGCGACCGGGCACCTGAAAAGCATCGTCGGGATGATCGAAGAGCAACGGCCGTGCGTCGATATCGCGCAGCAGCTTCAGGCGGTGGAGAACGCGATCGCCAGCGCCAAGCGCGCGCTCATCAACGATCATATCGATCACTGCTTGGTTCACGCCGAAGAGGGCGAGGGGACAAAGGTGGCGGTGGAGCAGTTCCGGGCGATATCCAAATACTGGTGATCGCCTAATCGGACAGGGTTGATCGGATTCGGCTTGTACATATGCCCCCCAGGGGATACGGGCGTCTCACTCTTGGGGAGTAGCTACCCGCTGTTGCGGGGCCATCGTCAACATCCTTGAACCTTCCGGTTCGTGGCGATGGCAGCAGATTTTGATCTGCCCGGCGAGACCAACGATGCGCTACCTCTCTCGTGGCCGGAGGTGGATTGCGTCGTTCGGTTGACGGCCCTTGGACGTATATCAATGACGGGTTTGCTAACGCTCGGCGCTCTTGGCGCCAGCTTGTCGGTCGACGCCTTCGCTGCGGCGGTGGGGAAGGGTGCGACCAATCAGCGCAATCGTTGGCGCGATGCCTTACGTGTCGGCGCCGTGTTCGGCTTCTTCGAGGCGATCACGCCGGCGATTGGCTGGGCGATCGGCCTGGCGCTGAGCACTTGGATCGCGGCAGTCGATCATTGGATAGCCTTCTTCCTGCTTTTCGGCGTCGGCGGGCATATGATCCATGCAGCGACGAAAAGCGACGTGGACGCGGGTCAGCGCGCTCAGACCGGCGTGTGGCGACTGGTCGTTACCGCGCTCGCCACCAGCATCGATGCAACGGCGGTGGGTGTCAGTCTCGCGGTCATGCAGGTCAATATCCTGACCGCGTGCCTCATCATTGGCGGGATCACCACGGTCGTCGCCACGATCGGCGTCATGCTCGGCAAGCACGCGGGACGGTATATCGGCCGCTATGCAGAGATGCTGGGCGGGCTGACGCTCATCCTCATCGGCGGCACGATCCTCTACCAGCACCTCACCGCCTGACCTCAAACCAGCGCGCCGCTTGCTCGCTTGGCGGGGAAGCGGCGCGCGATTTCGCAGCTAGTCCGCGATAAAGCTGCCGCGTCCTCCCCGGAACGCGCCGACGACATTGCCACGATCCCAATGGCCGGACAGGATGCCGCGCCGGGGGATGCTTCCGACCGGCTTGCGGCGCGCGGCGAGTAGCCGCGCGCGGCGTGTATCGCGATCGATGGGCAAGCCCGTCATGATGTCGATGGCGGTGCGCAGCGGGGTCATGCGGGCCGCCACTGCTCGACCAGCGCCGCCATCGCGTCGCGGTAGCCCCAAGCATCGGGATAGACGGACGGCTCGGCCGCCAGATGCGCCATGACGATGAGCATGTCTTCCGAGATGCCGGGATCGCAATTGCAGAGGTGAAGGACCGGAAAATGGCCCCATGCACTGCCGTCCCACCATGCCAACAGGAAGTCGGCCGCACGCGAGGCTTGGCCGGTATCGGACCCGGCGACGACGATCAGGCGGGCAATGGCCTCGCCAACGTCCTCGAAGCTGACAGCCCGGATTGCGGGGCGGCGTTGGGGTGGGCTCATGACTATTCGCTTCTGCTCCTTCAAGCGTGGAAGGGGACGGGGACCAACAGCGCATCATCGATCGGCTCGACGTCGCGCAGCTCCACCATCACGATCTTCTCTACCCGCTCGGCGCCGGTCGGATCGAGATAAACATAGGTGTGGCCTGCAAACACCGGGCTGCACAAGCGCCAGATCACGCCTTTCCGACCGATGCGGCGTTCCGCGCGCCCGTCATAGGATGCGAAAGCGCCCGCAATCCGGACCCGCTGCGCGATCCGCAGCCAATTGGCTGCGCCGTCGATGACGACGGCCAGTTCCTCCGGCGAAAGAGCCGGTCGGCCGATGCCGAACGTCGCTTGGGGATCGCGCGCGATCCGGGACAGCTTCTCCTCGACCGGTTCCGGTTTCCAGTCGCTGACTGGCCCGGGGGCGGCCTTGTACATATGCGTTACCGGCTTCCCGCCGAACAGGTCGGGTTGTACGCCGACAAGGCGGCGGTGGAACATCGCCTTGTGATAGTCGCGCCGCCATTGCGCTTCGGGGGTCAGCGGCTTCGCATTTGGGCCATCGCGCATGATCGCGACCAGCTCGTTAAACTCCTCCTCGCTCACCGTGGCGACGCTCGGGTCAAAGACAATGCGCGCCGCCACGCCCCGGCCCCCGTCGGGGCCGGGATCGTCGGCGGCGGTCACGCCGCCGCCTCCAGTTCGGGCGCTGTCTCGACCGCCATGCGGCTCAACAGCCAGTCGGACGCGTCCTGCGCGAGCCGTGCGGCGGTGAAGATGCACTTCTTGTCGTTGCGGAGCGCTTGAAGCCAGTTCGCCAGATAGGCGGCGTGGTCCTCGCGATCGTGGAGCTTGATGCCGATGGTGGCGCTGACGAACGCGGCCCCAAGCTCGGCGACCAGTTCCTCGCGAGCATAGTCCTCGCGCTTCGTGGAAATGAGGGAGGGGCGGGCAAGGCGGTCAACGTGCCCCGTCGCATGGCAAAGCTCGTGCGCTAGGGTCGAATAATAGTCGTCGCTGGTGTGGAAGTCGGCAAACTGCGGCATGACGACATGATCGCCGCTCGGCTGATAATAGGGCTGGGAACCGAAGTGCTTGAGGGTGACGGGCACGCGGGCAAAGAGCGTGTCCAGTTCGGCGTCGCGCTGGTCGGGATTGGTCGCGGTGATGACGGGCAAGGGGGCAGGATATTTCGCCTCGATGCCGTCGATCTGCTCGGCATTGAAGACGGTGTAGCGCTTGAGGAACGCCACCTGACGCTTGCCATCCTCGCCTCGCTCTGCGCCCTCCTGTGCCTTGCTGTCGGCGTTCACCTCGATCTTGTTGGCATAGACGACGGTTGAGCCCTTCTCGCCCTTGCGGACGCAGCCGCCGAGCGCGAGCGCCTGCTTGAAGGTCAGCCAATGCGGGGAAGCATAGCCCTTCGTCATGGCGGCAACCCAAAGGGTCAGGACGTTGATGCCGCGATAGGGAACCCCCGTCGAGCGCAGCGGGATGGTGGGTGCGGTGCTGCCGTTCCACGATTTCGACCAAGGCCGGGTGCCCGCCTCGATCATGGCGATCATCTGATCGGTGATTTCCTGATAGATGTCGGCCCGGTTGTCGGTGATCCGTCCCATGATTGTCTTCCTTTCCTCTGAGGCTGAAAGCCGGTCGCAACAGCAACCGGCTCTGCCTTTCCGGCGAGGAACGGGATGGGGAGGGAGGGCGAGAATCTACCGCTGGCGCGGGCGAGCCGCCCTAGCGTGGCCGACGCCCTGCAGGGCGTCGAGTGCCACGCTTGGCGGATTACACGGGCGGTCGATTGTCGTTCGGGAACGAAAGGGCAGCCGCCCTTGGTGTTCCCCGGCGCTGGATGGCCTCCGGGGGAGGGCAGCGGCGCGAACGGGCTTACGCCGCGCCCTAGGCGCTTCGATCAGGTGTGCCACGTGGCACACCTTTCACGCGAGGATCGTCACCCAATAGGGCCGAGACGGCGGTACGGCGGCTTGGTCGGCGCAGAGAGCGAAAGGAGCGGTGCTTGCAGGGTCGCACCCGGCTTCACGCTGATCCTAGACGTTAGCGTTCTGTAGCAACCCTGTTGAATAGAGCGCCATCTATAAGCTGGATCTCTGCCGTTTTGAGGGGCCGCACACCCTCTTTGGTGAGAACCCATGTCATGTCGTTGGATTGCCCCAGCGTGATACCTGACACCTGCTTTCCTTCGAGATGGTAAATCCACACCTCCCCTCGGGTGATGTTACCTATGCGGTCTTTCGCTCGGATCGTACCTGCAACATGGCCAGCGGCGACCACAATGAGGATGACAATGGTCCCGCACCCCACCCGAGCCATAAACAATGTCAGAGGATCAAAAAACGGCGGCCTATGCGATGCAGCCCTGGCGCGGTCGAAGAGCTTGCCGGCAATCAAAGTAAGCGCCGTCACGATCAGCAGCGGCAGGATCGCTGTAAGCCACGCGCCGGTTGTGGTGATAATGGCACCGAGGCCCTCCACCGCAACTGCAATGTTCGAACCGCCAAGATTGGTCGGATCGATGGCAAAACGGCCGAAATAGGCCTGTCTGTAGGTCCACCCGGCAAAATAGATGGCCGCTAATATGGTGGCGATCACGAAGGCGGAGTCAAACGCCTTGGTGACGAGTTCACGCGGTGAGGAAGATGTTCCAGGGCCTGCGGGCATTTGTCCTCCTTACGGGAATGGCTTTGCGAAGCGGCGTATAGATCCCACGTACACGGGTGGCTGGATCGTCGAGCTGACGAACGCGGCCCCAGCTCGGGAACCAGTTCCTTGCTGGCGTAGCTGTGCCACGTGGCACACCCCTCTTCATCGCTGGAACGATGCGTCCGACCCGGCCGAGTGATATGCCGGCGGATTGACCCGCCGGAGTCAGGCCGGCGTGTCGTCGTTGCCCGGTGCAGGCTGTGCGAGACCTGTATCGACGACGGCGGGTAGGGCTTCCACCGTTTCGACCTCGGTAGCGGCCGTTTGCAGGCGGATCGAGCTTCGCACCGATGCCGCGTCGAGCCGGTCCTGAAAGTAGGTCTGCGACCAAGCCATGTCAGCCCATTCGTCGGGGCGCGCCTGATAGGCGCCGACGCGGCCGACCAGACCACATAGCCAGTCGGCGCACTGGCATGTCTGGTAGCGTTCGCTCTCGACTTGGAAGGGCGGCTCGATGATGCGACGCCGGGGGGAGGGGCCACCATACATGGCTTGGCTCGCGCGAGTCAGGATGGCGTCGCGATCCTGATGCTCGTCCATGACGATGACCATATCGGCGTCGTTCTGATCGGCATATTGGTTGAGGCGCTTCATCGCCTCGCCCAGGACCGTGAGGTAAAGCGCCTGCGCCTTAAACTCCGCGACGGGGCGGTTCTTCTCGAGGCCAACGTAGAAGACATGCCCGCCGCTTGCGCGGATCTTGTTGAGGATGCGATTGGCCGCCGTGCGAACCTGCCGGTATTTCTCGACGTTCATGCTGGTGAAGAGGGCCGAGCCCTTCTTCTCCCATGTCGCGGGATGCTGGCCGCTTTGCCCGATCTCCCAAGCCAGCATGTTGCATTTGAGCTGGTAGAACCAGGTCGAGAATTGCCGCACGGATGAGTAGGGGAGGATCATGCCCCCGAGCCCGAAAACGGGACTGTCATTGTAGGCGGGATCGTCGCGCGCGACATACGGGCCGATGTGGCCAAACTCGTCGAGATAAGCGAAATACAGCATGCAGGTCCCCAGAATCGCGAAAGCCCACGCTAAGCGTGGGCCTCGGAATTGGGGCAGCCCGTGAGCCGCGTCCGTCAACAGATATGAGCGATGAGCCTGGTGTTGTCAAGAACGGACGCTGATTACTCCCCTGAGCGAAAGGCGTCCTCAATGATGGGCAGGTATCGCTCCACCTGCTCCTTGTCGCTCTCCTGCTCATCGGCGGGAAGATCGGCATAGTCGGTCGCAATCTGCTTTTCCCAGCGTTCGACAAGATCGGCGGGGATCAGCAACGAGCCGTCCTCCTGTTTGGTCGCCTTGCCGTGCATGTAGCGCTGCCAATGCGACCAGCGCTCATGTTCGATCGCGGCGAGGCGTTCGACCAAGGTCTTACGGGCGTCAGCGGCGAGAGGCTTTGCCATGTTAGATCAGCCCGCTTTCCACCAGACTTCGATAATGCTCGCCCAATACAGTCAGCTCGCAGGCTTTGCTGCCCATCGCTGCGTGCCACATATGCGGTGCATCGACGGGGCGCACGAGGTTGACCCTCACATACCGTTGGAGCACCGCGAATATCGCGGTTTTCTCCGGGTCCGGCGGTGGAATGGAGGGGTCGTTCTTCTGCTCCTCCGACCGCTCGGGCTCAAATGCCGGATCGAGAGGGAATTGGTAAGTGGCGGTCGGAAAATGCTTCGCCAGCGCCTGAAGATCGGTCAGCGCGATCGGGGGTGCCGCCTTGCGCAGCGACACGAAGGTTTTGACATTCGTCTTGAACACCGGGCGCTGCTTCCACGGCCCAAGCGACTGGTCGATATGAGCATAGACGCTGCCCGGCGTGACGTCGCCCAGCAGGTTGGCGGCGGCGCCGCCGAGCGCGTCGACGAACAGGCTGGTGAACACGCCGGCACCGCCCCCTTCGACCTCCATCGCATATTGCTCGGCGGTGGACGCTGTGAGGATGGTCATGCCGTCGCGGATTTCCGCAGCGGGATGGGTGGGACGTTCCCCGGCAGCGCCACTATGGCAGCTATCGAGGATGATGATCTTGTTCTTCGCCCCGGAATTGGCAGCGAGCGTCATGATGTCTGAAAGCGGCAGGCCATCGTCGCCGCTGCGGCTGTCGCTGGTGCAGAGGTAGCCGCCGGTGTCCTCGATGAAGCCATGCCCGGCGAAGTAGAACAGGGCGATGTCCGCGTCGTCGGCATAGAGTTCGCGGACAGCCGCCTTCAGCTCCTCGCGATCGACCAGATCGCCGGGACCGGTGCCGGTCAGGAGCTTAGGTGTAGCGAAGTTGACGGTGCCGTCGGCGTGGCGCTCGAGCATGGCCTTCACCGAGTGCGCGTCGTTCACGCACCCGCTGAGGTTCCCGATTTTCTCGTAATGGTCGATACCGACGATCAGGGCCTTGCGCACCGTCGCCTCCGGCTCAGAGTGAATCGATGAAGTTGGTGATGTTGGCGTCGCTCCAGGCAACGGTGCTGACGCCCGCGATCGAGGCGCGATCATCCTTATAGGCGTAGATGCCTTGGATCGGCTTGCCCTCTTCCTGGGCGCACTGGATTTCCCACTTCTGGCCCGTCGAGGCTGCCGAGTTCTTGCTGACCAGAACGATCACACCATGCGAGCGCTTGATCCGCGTGCGGACACGATCCTTCCAGTCTTTGTCGTATGGCTCCTTCACCGACATATCGATAAACTCGAATGGCTGCCGCGGATGGAGCGACTGCCCTTTGAGGAAGTCACGCTGCCGTTCATCCTCGATGGCGAACGCGATGAAGAGCACTTTCTTATCAGCCATTTCCAACATCCTCCATTATGGTTCTATTTCGATAATGAATCAGCGAACGCCCGACGACTTTAAGCATGAGCTGCAAGCTCTGGATACCGCCCATGCTCAAAACGAAGCTGCACGCGACAGCTTTGTTGCACTTGCACACACGGCGCTATTTGCCGCTTCTGTGTCATTTGTAGGAAGCGCGGTTCCGCTTGCCAAGGCGGTGTGGCCGTATGCCTTGGTTGCCGGATGGGCGATCGATGTTTTGGGGCTTCTTGCCCTGACGGTGAGCTTCGCGACGGCGCGTAAGGCGGTCGATGCGCGGCGAGCTGCCCTCTACGACGATATCCCGCCGGTAGCGGCTTGGTCCGAACGTCTCAACGGGTTCGCGCTATGGTCATTTCCCGCCGCTCTTCTATGTTTGTTCTCTTTTGTCACAGCGAACGTGGTCAGTATCAATGAGCGAGAAGCCAGCCCCTCCGCCAGCACCGCCGCCATCCCGATCGGGCGGATCGAGGGGGATAGCGCCGCCGCCACGCGCGCCGTTGCCGCCGGGGGGCGTGTCGCAGCCTCAAACGGGCGTTGTTCCGGCGCCACGGGCTCCGGTCGCCCCACCACCGCCGCCGCCGCCTCCGGCGCCTGCCAAGAAGTAGGTTGCGGCGCACCGCGCAGATAGGTGTGCCACGTGGCACACCTCATCGTCGTGTAAGGCGATCCAGTTCGGCGTGGGTTCGGGCGGTGCGCGCTGCGCCACGATTGGCCGATAGGGCGCATAGCGCGGCAAAGGCGACGAGGCCGCATCCGATCAGCGTGAAGGTGCGCGCGTCCCCGTCATCGCCCGACAGGAAGACCGCTCCCAAGCCGATGACGAGCAGGATCAGGCTGAAGCAGATCTCCGTCGCGACGCTGGCGAGCGGGGTGGGAAGGTCGCGCAAGCGGATGCCCCGCGTCTGATTATGCCAGTCGCGGACCAGCATGGGGCAGTCCGGAATGGGCTCGCATACGGCACGAACGCGGTCGCCGACGGCCAAGGCGATATAGTCGCTCGCGCACAGCTTGAGCGTGTGGCCGTTGACCTCGAACAGCATCGCGAACTCGCGGGAGGTATTCACGAAGGTATGCGTCTCCGCGCGGGTCAGGCCGGTCCGGTGGATCGTATCACCGGGATGCGAAATGGGCACGGCGGGGTCTGCGCGGTGGGTCGTGTGTTGGGTCACGCTTACGTCGGTCGTGTCGTGAAAACCGATGATATACGAGACCGGCCCTTCGATGGCGACGAACCGTTGCTGCTTCCTCATAGCCAACGTCCTTGCAAGGCTGCGTCAAACTCGACGGCCAGCGTGACGGCGCCGGCGACCAGCGCGGCGAGCGCGAACAGCGCGAACAGCGCGAGCCGCGCCCGGATGCCGGGGCGCAAGTCGTGCGTGATGGCGATGGCGGCCCCGATCGCCACCCCGAGGATCAGCGCTGGCCCCAGCTCGTAGAGGACCAGGCCGGGAAGGCGGTTGGGGAGCAGGTAGGGGAAAGCACGGATGAGGCGACCGGCCAGGACGGCGCCGACGACAAGGGACAGCGCCATGCCCCAACGGCCGATCAGGACGGCGGCGGGAGAACCGCGCTCAAGCATTGGAGCGGTTCCCCGCATGAGCAACGCCTGCCCGCGAGGGCGGCCCTTTGTGGCCTAGTCTGATCGTCACCCGCACGGGCGGAAACCCGGCGACGGGGTCCCGCGGAGCGGCGTGGCACACGCCAGCGCAGTAGAGCACGGGCCGGCGGCAGGCCTCGCTTACTGCTTGATCGTCCCTAGGGTCAGGACCCATTGATGTGGGAGGCGCGATCTGATTCAGGCTCCGTGAGGAGAGAGTGGATGAGCGACCTGTACTGGCTGACGGATGAGCAGATGGCGCGTCTGCAACCGTTCTTTCCC
>NZ_JBDZDK010000037.1:0-28495 GCF_040049155.1 Sphingomonas silueang | reverse complement strand
GCAAGCTCAAGGAGTTCAAGCGCATCGCCATGCGAGCCTGCAAAACCGACCGCAGCTTCGAAGCCATGATCCACCTCGTCGGCGCCGTCATCAACTCACGATGAATCCCCACAGACCCTAGCGTACGTTTTCGACCATCCTCTCACCGTTCCCCAAGAAGATCGAGGCGGTTCTCGCCGCGATCAACGCAGGTGCCAGCAAGGCGGCGGTGTGCCGGAACTCCGGCGTCGCGCGTTCGATGCTGATCGATACGCTGGTGTGGATCGGTTGGACCAGCCCGGCCAGAGCGTGACCCCGGGTGCCGCGTCGGTGCGGTACCGGACGGGCAACGCCTTGGCGCTGCGCATCAAAGGAGGAGGCACGCGCTTGTGATGGGGCACTTGCGGTATGTTGACGATATAGACGCATCGTCGCAATGCGCGGGGCGGGAATACCCCCGCCCCGCGCCGAACGCTCAGCGCCCCTCCACCGCCTTCAGGATCGCCCGGCCGTAATGGGTTTTCTTGAACCGCTCGCCCGCCGCGCGTGCCTGTTCGGCCGAGATGAAGCCCATCTCGTACGCGATCTCTTCCAGACAGGCGACCTGCACGCCCTGGCGGTGCTGGAGCGTGCGGACGAACTCGCCCGCCTCGAGCAGGCTGTCGTGGGTGCCGGTGTCGAGCCACGCATAGCCGCGGCCCATCTGTTCGACGTACAGGTCGCCCGCTTCCATGTAGAGCCGGTTGAGATCGGTGATCTCCAGCTCGCCGCGCGGGGAGGGCTTGAGGTTGCGGGCGAATTCGACGACGCGGTTGTCGTAGAAATACAGGCCGGTGACGGCGTGGTTCGACTTCGGTGCCGCGGGCTTTTCCTCGAGGCTGATCGCGCGGCCGCCCTCGCCGAACTCGACCACGCCGTAGCGCTCGGGGTCCTCGACGCGGTAGCTGAACACGGTCGCCCCGCTCGGCCGCGCGACCGCGCTCGCCAGCAGGTCGGTCAGATGCGCGCCGAAGAAGATATTGTCGCCCAGCACCAGCGCGACATTATCGTCGCCGATGAAGTCCGCGCCGATGGTGAACGCCTGCGCCAGGCCGTCGGGGCTGGGCTGTTCGGCATAGGCCATGGTCAGGCCGAACGCCGATCCGTCGCCGAACAGGCGGCGGTAATTGTCGATGAACTCGGGCGACGAGATGATCAGGATGTCGCGGATTCCGGCCAGCATCAGCACGCTGAGCGGATAATAGATCATCGGCTTGTCATAGACCGGCAGCAGCTGCTTGTTCACCGCCAGCGTGGCGGGGTGCAGGCGGGTGCCCGAGCCCCCGGCGAGGATGATGCCCTTCATGCGTCATGGTCCTTTGTCGTGCCGATGAGTTCGTCGAGGATGTCGGAAAGCGCCGCCTGCCAGCCCCGCGGCTCGATGCCATAGGCGGCGCGGATCGCGTCGTGGCTCAGCAGCGAATTGGCCGGGCGCTTCGCCGGGGTCGGATAGTCGCTGCTCGGGATCGGCACGACCTGCGCGGTCGGCCCGCCGCGCTCGCCGCTCTGGCGGAAGATCTCGGTCGCGAAGCCCGCCCAGTGGGTCGCGCCCGCGTTGCTGAAGTGGAAGGTGCCGACGGGCGCGTCGGCATCCTCGATCAGCCTGAGCGTGATCGTCATCAGCGCGCCCGCCAGATCGGCGGCGCTGGTGGGCGAGCCGTGCTGGTCGGCGACGACGGTCAGCTGCTCGCGCGCGGCGCCCACCCGCAGCATCGTCTTGACGAAATTGTTGCCGTGCGCCGAGACGACCCATGCCGTGCGCACGATCGCATGGCGCGCGCCGCTGGTCCGCACCGCCAGCTCGCCGCCGAGCTTGGAGGCGCCATAGACGCCGAGCGGCGCGACCGGATCGTTCACCTCCCATGCGCCGTCCTTGTCGCCGGCGAAGACATAGTCGGTCGACACCTGTACCAGCGGGATGCCCGCCTTGACGCAGCCTTCCGCAAAGGCGGCGGGCGCCATGGCGTTGACCGCCCAGCAGGTGACGAGATCGCTCTCGGCCTTGTCGACCGCGGTATAGGCCGCGCCGTTGATGACCGCGGCCCAGTCGCGCGATGCGACCATGGCGGCGATCGCGGCGGTATCGGTCAGGTCGAGCGTGTCGACGTCGACCGCGACGACCTCGTAGCCCGCGGGCCATGCGCAGCGTTGCAGTTCGGTGCCGAGCTGTCCGCCCGCACCCGTCACGAGGATCGCCTTGGTCACATCATTCTCCGCCATGTCGACATGTCGACGTATCGACAATCCTACGCGGCGATGCCGCGACGCTCCGACGCCTTGGCCGCGACCAGCGGACGCCACCATGCCTCGTTCGCCAGATACCATTCGACGGTCTTGCGGATGCCGCTCTCGAAGGTTTCCTGCGGATGCCAGCCCAGCTCGTCGCCGATGCGCGAGGCGTCGATCGCATAGCGCTTGTCATGGCCCGGACGGTCGGCAACCTCGGTCATCTGCTCGGCATAGGGCCTGCCGTCGGCGCGGGGGCGCAGCTCGTCGAGGATCGCGCACAGCGTCTGGACGACCTCGATGTTCTGCCGCTCGTTGTGGCCGCCGACATTATAGGTGCGCCCGACCTCGCCCCGCTCGAACACCGCCTGCAGCGCGCGGACGTGATCCTCGACATAGAGCCAGTCGCGGATCTGGTCGCCCTTGCCGTAGATGGGGAGCGGTTCGCCGTCCAACGCCTTGGCGATCATCAGCGGGATGAGCTTTTCGGGGAAGTGATACGGCCCGTAGTTGTTCGAGCAGTTGGTGATGAGCACCGGCAGCCCGAAGGTATGGCCCCATGCGGAAACCAGGTGGTCCGACCCGGCCTTCGACGCCGAATAGGGCGAGCGCGGATCGTACGGCGTGTCCTCGGTGAACAGGCCGGTCTCGCCCAGAGTGCCATAGACCTCGTCGGTCGAGATATGGTGGAAGCGGAACGCCTGCTTCGCTTCCGGCTCGAGGCCCAGCCAGTAGCTGCGCGCCTCGGACAGCATCACGAAGGTGCCGACGACATTGGTCTGGATGAACGCGCCCGGCCCGTCGATCGAGCGGTCGACATGGCTCTCGGCGGCCAGATGGGTGATGACGTCGGGCCTGAACTCGGCGATCGCCCCGCGCACCGCGTCCGCATCGCAGATGTCGCCCTGCACGAAGCGGTAGCGGTTGCTCGCCGCGACGCGCTCGACGGTGGTCAGCGTGCCCGCATAGGTCAGCTTGTCGAAGTTCAGGACCTCATGGGTCGTGTTCTCGATCAGGTGGCGGACGAGGGCCGATCCGATGAAGCCGGCGCCGCCGGTGACGAAGATGCGCATCCTGGGGGTTCCTTTAGTCGAGCGGGGCCAGCGGGCGGCCGTCATAGGCGAACGGGCTGTCGAAGTCGGCAAGGGTCGGCTGCACTTTGTCCTTGGGGCTGAGCTCGGGCGTCACGCCCTCCGGGATCGGCCAGTCGATCCCGGCGCTGTCCCAGCGGATGCCGCCGTCATGGTCCGGCGCATAGGTGTCCGAGCATTTGTAGGTGACTTCGCAATTCTCCTCGAGCGTCACGAAGCCGTGCGCGAAGCCGATCGGAATGAAGAGCTGGTGGCCGTTCTCGGCCGAGAGTTCGGCGCCGACCCACTGGCCCCAGGTCGGCGATCCCCGGCGCACGTCGACCGCCACGTCGAAGATCCGGCCCCGGATACAGCGCACCAGCTTGTCCTGGCCCCTGGGCGGGGTCTGGAAATGCAGCCCGCGCAGCGTGAAGGCGGGCACCGAGAGCGAGTGGTTGTCCTGCACGAAGGTGCAGTCGATCCCGAGCTTCGCGAAGGCGGGCACCGAATGGACCTCGGTGAACCAGCCACGGGCATCGCCGAAGCGCCGGGGGCGGATGAGCTGGACGGGGGGGGTATCGGTCATAGCGGGTACCTACCCGGATGGCGGAAAGGTCGCAATGTGGCGTTGGCCGGATCGTACATTTCTTGCGCAGTACATGAAAATACCCCGATCTCGTCGTGATAGGATGCAAGGGATATTTTGTTGCGGGCGATGGCCGCAACATCGCTGTCGTTCCGGAATGCGGACGCATCCGATCGGCAAGCACGGACAGGCATGTTGCGCACCAGCATTTCGACGATCAAACCGCCATCGGGCGACAGCACGACAGCCTATTGGAACGGATCGACGGAAATCGATCAGCTGGTCTGCCATTCGGGCCAATATTCATACCATGCCATGCCGGGTTGTAATGTCCCGGTGAAATCGCCGCTTGTCCGGTCCGCGGTCCGCAATGCCGCTATTCCGGGGCCGCGCAGCGCCTGGACATAATAGACGGAGGTGTCGATGCGGACATATCGGCCCACGGTCATCGTTCCGCCCGCATGGCGTACCAACGTCTCGCCTCCTATGCGGCGGCTGCATTGCCCGTTCCATGCCGGCTCGGTCGTCAACGTCCCCGCTGCGCCGGTGTGGTATTCGGCATCGGCGGTTTCGGCGCGCGCGCTGCCTTCGTCCATGTTCCACATGCTCGCAACGGCGACATGAAACGTGCGATCCGCATGATTCGACGGATTTCCGAGCGGCGGCGCCGTATAGGGCAGCCGCCCGCGCAACGGTCCTTCGTAATAAGGTTGTCGAATGACCGATTTGACCAGCGTGCTGTTTTCCGCCGGAATATAATATAGAAACTTTCCTATGTTACGGAAATAATTCTGTTCTATTGCCAGATAGTGACTTCTACCGGTAAAATACATACCGTAATCGAATCCGTCTATCATATTTCCGGAAATCATCGATCGTCCGGAGGAATTATTGCAATATATACCACCTAATTTTCCAGAACCCTTGCCTTTTTGTATTTTATTGTTAGCAATAATGTTATTTTCGCTTCCGGTATTGATGCGATTAAGCCAAACTCCTGCTTCTTCTATATCCTGAGCATTATTTTCTGATACGATGCTGTTGCCGCCAGATTCAAGAAAAACGAAGGTAGCGCATCCGGAGCATATGTTTTTACTGATGACGTTTTGACCTTGCGACAGATTGTTGCTTTCAAGGTCGATGGCATTATTGCCGATATTGGTAAGGGTATTGTTCGACAGGATGGCATTGGCGGCGTGCTGCAACTGGATGCCGATATAGCCGATGCTGTCGAAACGCATGTTGTCGATCGTGCAACCGGTGGAACCGCGTGCGATCTGTACGCCATTGAACGACATGTTGCGGATCGAGCCCGCGGCGATCGTACAGTCACGCGCGTTCACCAGTACGATACCGCTCATCTTGCCGCCCGCGGCGGTCGCGTTGCCGTCGATCTGGCAGGCGATGCGGACGTTCTCGATCGGCTTGCCGTCCCAGTTGCCGATGATGGCTCCTGAACCGCCGCCCTTGCCGTCGGCCAGGCGCAACGTTCCCGGCCCGTGCAGGTGCAGGTTGGATTTCGGACGGATGCAGACGCTGTTGGTACCGAAGGTACCCGGAAGCGCGGGATGACCTTGCGGTTCGACCGGCCAGATGCCGGCGGGAACATAGACTTCTCCGGTCGTGCTGCGGTCGATCGCCTGCTGCAATGCTGCGGTGAACTGCGCCGCGCTGGGCGGGGTGTCGGGCAGGAAATCGGTGGGGGAAATCGCGCGCGTGGCGGCCCGGCGGTCGCTGACCGGCTCTACCGGCCGCGGTGTCGACTGCATCCCATGGGCGGCGGGGACCACACCGCCGACCGCCACCGTCGCCAGCGCCGCCCGGCGCGTGATTCCGTCCGTCACAGCGTTCTTTTCCGTCATGTGTCGTGCTGACCGTCTGTTGCCCGGGCGATCAACCTCAAACGGCACCCGTTCAGGATCGGTTCCGGGACGGTACCGACAACCCGGCAGGGCTGCTCCAGTAACCGCGATACATGCCTATCCGACGCTTCAGCCCGAGCGGTAATCGGGCGTCCTGTTGTCCCAGCTTGTAGCCCAGCAGACGCAATGCGCTGCGGAAGATCGCTCCGGGCCAGAGATGCAGGCGTCCCGTCCCCAGAAATGCGAGTTCGGACCGGACGAAACGAAAGCCTTCACCGCCGGCACCGCCGAAGGCACGCCGGATCCAGGGTTCGCGGGCATGGAATACGCCCATGTCGAAGTACCGGCGGAATTCCTCGTTCAGGGTGTAATTATGCGAATGTCGACATTGCGCATCACCGGAATAGGCGACCTTCCACCCCGACAGCACCATCTTCGCGACAGCGTACATATCCTCCGCGAAGATCACATGGTCGGGGAAGCCGCCGACTTCGCGCAATGCCTCGCCACGATAGGCGGCGAAGGAGTTCGACATGAACACGGTCTTGAGGCCTAGTTCGGGGATATCGTCGCGCGTCTTGACCCGCCCGGTCGCCGGATAGTTGAAATGCCGCGCGAACTGGGCCGAGGGGGTCGCATCGAGGTGGGGCAACTGGCGTCCGCAGACGGCCCCCATGCGGGGGTCGGCAAAGGGAGCGACGAGCCGCTCGATCGCATGCGCATCGACCAGGCACGCATCCTGGGTCGCGAACACATAGATGTCATAGTCCGGATGCTCGTCCACCATCCGCTGCCGCGTTCCCCCGTGGTTGAATTCGCGGGACGGAATGACCGTGACATTGGGCGTCCGTTCGCGCGCCAGTTCGAGCGTACCGTCCCGCGACGAGGAATCGACGATGAACAGATCGAACCGCGCGGTCTGCATCCGCAGTGAATCGAGCAGCCGTTCAAGGTCATCGCGCCCGTTGTAGGTCGGAACGATGCAGGCGATGCGAAGCGTCATACGAAGGTTCCGATCGTCGCTGGCGTCAAGTCAGCGAAATGGGTGTGGGCGCGCCCGACACGGGCGTCATATCGAATATTTCCAGCGGGAAAAGGCGTGCGGAAACGGCATATACCGCTTCACGTCATGCGGCGGTTCGGACGCCGGAGCAGGATCTGGACGATCGCACGCAGTACCGCGGCCCGCATCGCCAGTCGGTGGCCGATCGAGAAGGTCGATTTCTCCCCGGTCGCCGAGGAATTGGCGCCATGGCGACGAAACAGGATCGTCGGCGTCTCGACCCGGCGGACGCCGCCGCGCAGTTCGGCGAGCAGGCCGATCAGCCAGTCGTGCCATGGCAATCCGCGCGGAAAGGGCAGGGCGGATTGCACGAGGTCGCGACGGAATGCCATGCAGCAACCGACGAAGCTGTTCTTGGCAAGGTTGCGCCAGAAACCGCCGCGCACCCCGACCGAGCGGAACACGGTCGTGTCCAGCGACTGCAACGCGCCATCGACCAGGATGCCGTCGAGCATGACCAGCTCGCAATCGCGAAGCGAGGTGCGGATCAGATCGACCCGTCCGTCGAGCCAGACGTCGTCCTGGTCCGACAGGGCGATGGCGTCCTTGGTGGCGTGACGCAGGACGCGCTCGAAATTGGGGACCACCCCGCCCGAACGATCGGTGCCGACGATCCGGATTCGATCGCCATAGGATCGCAGGATCGCGAGCGTATCGTCGGTCGATGCGTCGTCCGACACCAGCAACTCGTCATCGGGGCCGAGCTGGGCGAGGATGCTGTCGATCTGCGCCCGCAGATAGGCGCTGCCGTTGTAACTGGCGAGGCATACCGACAGCGAAGGCGCGGTGGCGCTCATGCGCTCTTCCCGTCGCGGGCCGTCCGGTCTCGTAATCCCAGGTTCCAGAAATAGCCTGCCATGAAATACAGCATCCCCATGATCTTGTAGGAGAGATAGACGTCGATCATGAACATGTTGATCGTGAAAACGATCAGGCACAGCCACATGACGCGGGTGTTGATCATCCGGATCCACGCCAGATAGAACAGGATCAGCGCAAGAAACCCGCCTTCGGTGACGAGACGCAAGAAGCCGCCGTCGAGCGCCGGACCCCATATTCCGTGACCCAGACCGATCAGGAACGAGAAATCGTCCGACAGGAAGATGGAGATCGCCGTGCTCCATTTGATCACACGCATCATCCAGCTCGCATCGCCATCCTCGACCTCCGCGAACTCGGCGAACCCGTCGAAATCCGTGTCCTTCCCACGGAAAGCGAGGGCGTTGGCAAAAGAGTCGACGTTATTCGACGAGAACAGCCCGGCCGATCGCGACGTCAGCGGATTGTCGACGAAGGTGAGCACCATGGCGATGGCAAGGCCGATCACGATGACCGTCGGTGTCTGCAACGGATTGCGACGCGCACTGAGGATCATCACCGCCATGGTGATGATCAGCAACGCCAGCAAGGGCATGCGCGCACCGGTGATCAGCACCAGGGCCGCCGCCACGGCGAACCCGATCAGCCGGGGCAGGGTGCGTTGCTCATAGCAGAGATACCAGGCAAAGGCGAAATCGATCAGTACGCCGACTTCCCATGGCCCGCCCGTCAGGCCGATCGGCCGGTCGGCGACGGAGGCGACATAGCCTTCCGACGAAAAACCGCCGACGATGCCGGCATATTGCAGCAGGATGACGACCGTGTTCAGTCCGACGAGGACCGCGAGCGGCCGGGCAAGGTTGATACCGCCGTTCCATGCCGCCGAACCGGCGATCAGGAACGTCGCATATTCCATGAACCGGATGGGGTAGAGGATCGATCCCCGGCTGAAAACGAAATTGTTGATGAGGGTGCAACCGATGCACCACCCGAAAAAGATCAGCAACAGGCCGGTCCGCGGCAGGGCCACATGCCCCTTGGCGACAAGATGATACAGCAGCGGGATGCTTGCCGCGATCAGCAGGTCGTCGATCCGGATACCCGCGCTCTCTCCCGCGAAGGACAGCAGATTCAGTTTCGGCAGAATGATCAGTATCCAGAAGAATATTCCTATTCTTCTGGATATCAACTGCATGTTCATCCCATATGTCCGATAAAATCATCGACCTGGTGTTGAAAAATCTTCTTTTCGCCAGAAATCATCGCACGATAACCATCGAACATCGGGATATAAGCCTGCGGATCACGGACCGCGCGGCGCAACAGTTCCGCTGTCGCGGCAAGGCCGGCCTTGTCGGTATCGAACTTGAACATGGGATCGATCGGCACGTCGATGGAACTGTTCGCCGATCCGCGCTTGCCCACTACCACGATGCAACCGGAAATCGCGGCCTCGCGTGGAATGCGATCCTTGCCCGGATGATTGCCGAAATCGATGTAGACCGCCGCGGACTGCAACAGCGCGGCGACTTCGACCGGAGTCATGTTCTCGATCGCGCGGAAGGTCACGTCCGGAGCCAGCGCCATCAGCTTGCGGGTGAACGCGATCCCCTTCTTGGGATTGTACACCACGATCGGCTGTCGCTGCGCATTGGCGCCTTGCGCGGCGCTCGCGATGAAATCGTCCCCCAGATAATCGGACAGGTCGCCGGTGACGGCCACGTTCCGACCGGTCAGGTAGCCGCGGGCATAGTCGGACTGGACGAAGTGCATCACCTGCGGATCGTCGAACCGATAGAAGCGCTTGCGCTGCAACCAGCGGCGCCGCAGGTTGCGCTTCGACCAGAACGACCGGAAATAGAAGTCGATGCTGAGCCACCAGATGACCTTGCGCATTCCCGGCCATTCATAGAGCAGGTCGGTCAGCACTTCGGGCACGACGATCACGTCGTCGGCGCCGGGCGATGCGATGTCGGTGACATAGGGAACGGCGTATTTCTTGAAACGGGGGGCGACCGGATCGCCTTCCGCACCATGATACAGCATCCGGACGTCGACGCCGCGCGCCATCAGCTCGGCACCGAACTGATGCAACAGTTCGGTGCCGCCGGTGGCGAATTTCGGAAGGCAGGCGATATAGATCATGAGACTGGATACCGGTCGCTAGGGATGCCGCGCGGCGTCAGCGCAGCGCAAGATCGGTGAGCAGATCCTGGCTGGTCGCGAGTGCCGCGCCGACGACCTGATCCATGTTGTAATACCGATACTGCGCGAGCCGGCCGACGAAATAGACGTCGGTTTCCGCATCCGCCAGCGCCTTGTATCGCTTGAACAGCGCTTCGTTTTCCGGACGCGGAATGGGGTAATAGGGATCGCCTTCCGCCTGCGGATATTCGCGCACGATCGACGTACCCGACGCCTGTTGCCCGGTCAGGTGCTTGAATTCGGTCGTGCGGGTATAGGCATGGTCGTTGGGGAAGTTGACCGTGCCGACATCCTGATACCGGTCCTGATCGGCCAGATGTTCGTGATCGAACCGCAACGAGCGATACGGCAGCTTGCCGAAGCGGAAATCGTAGAACTCGTCGACCGGGCCGCTGTAGACGGTCTTGCGCGGGGTGACGCGCGTCCGGTAATCGGCGAAATCGGTACCGAGCATGACCTGGATGTTCGGGTGGTCGAGCATGCGCTCGAACATCCGCGTATATCCATCGACCGGCATCACCTGATACGTGTCGGCGAAATAGCGATCGTCATCGTTGGTGCGTGTCGGAATGCGCGCGGCGACCCCTGCCGACAGTTCGGACAGGTCCAGTCCCCATTGCTTGGCGGTATAGCCCCGGAAGAACTTGTCGCACAGATCGCTGCCGACCGAATTGAGAACCACATCCTCGCTGGTCTTCACCGGATCGCGCGGTTCGCGCACCCGCTCGAGGAATTCGGCGACGCCCTTTTCGTCGAGGTCGAGGCCGTAGAGCGTGTTGATCGTCGTACGATTGATCGGGATCGGAACGAGTTGTTCGCCTACCTTCGCCAGCACCCGATGCTCGTAGAAGCGCCAGTCGGTGAACTGCGACAGCCAGCGGACGATCCGGTCGCTGTTGGTATGGAAGATGTGCGGTCCGTAATCATGGACCATGATCCCGTTCGCATCGATGCTGTCATAGGCATTGCCTGCGATATGGGGGCGACGGTCGATGACATGCACCGACAGCCCGGCATCGGCGGCCTCGCGGGCAACGACGCTGCCGGCAAAGCCTGCGCCAACGACCAGGACGTCGGGGCCGCGAAGCGCGTCGACGGTTTCGGTGTTCACCATATCCTCACTTTTCCAGAAAACGGGCCGCGGCCGGTCGCGCGAAGCGCCGCGACCATAGCCAATGTTACACCTATTTCAACCGCGATATTCGCCATTGCCGCACCGATCGCACCGTAATAATAGGCGAGAGGAATAAATACTACCAAGTTGAATATGGCTGAAATTAGCAATATCCTACTGAATATCTTGCTCATGCCCAAAGGTATCATCGTCTGCGTACCGAATATATTGGAGCATACGACTATGAAAGGCAGGGGTGAAAGGATGCGCAATACCTGAATGGACAGTGCGTAATCGGGGCCGAACAACATCCCGACCACGAACGGTGCGAGCAGGAAAATCGCGATCGACACGGCGGCCGCAGCGCCGCCCAGGAAGATCAGCAATTTGCGGTTGAACGCCAGCAACTGTTCCGGCGCCTGTGCGGCAAGCCGCGACGCATGGGGATAGAGCGCGTTGCCGATCGGCGCATACAGCATCTGCACGGCGCGGATGATCCGTTCCGCAACGTGGAACTGGCCGACCACCGCCGCGGGGGCGAGCAGACCCAGGAAAAAGGCGTTGCTCGACGTATAGATGTTGATGGCGGCAGTGGATAGAAAGACGTGCCACCCTTCGTGCAACTGGTGACGTAGTTGCGCGCCGGTCGGCCATGTGATCCGTCCGCCGCGCAGCGCCGACAGCGTCCGCGGCAACGCCAGCAACCCGCCGATCAGGAACCCGCTGCCTTGCAGGAAGGTCGCCAGATACAGGTCATCCGGCCCCTTCACCACCACGAACAGCGCACCGAAGGCGATCAGCCGGGCGGCGACTTGGATCGCGCTGACCGCTTTCAGGCGTTCGAGCCCCTGGAACAGCCATTGGGGATACAGGATGTTGCCGACCACCATGCCATAAGCGGCGATCAGGATCGGCAGATCCCTGGCGAAACGTTCAAAGCACAGGGCCAGCAGCCATAGCAGCCCAAATCCGGCAATCGAGAAGGCGACGCGGATACAGGTGATCGCCGACCATATCCCGGCAACGGCATCGATGTCGTCGCGATGCAACGCGATGTTCTTGGGACCGCTCAGCGTGAACCCGTAATCGGTAAGGATTACGAAGATCTGCGCGACGGACAGGGCGAATGCCATTCGGCCCAGATCGTCCTGGCCCAGGACATGCGCCAGATACGGCAGGGCAAGCAACGGCAACGCAAGGTTGACGATCTGCAGCAGGCCGAGCGCTGCGGCATTCTCGATGATCTTCCGGGCCATGCCGCGTCTTATGTCCTGTTGCGGGTCGCGCGGGTGCGGCGGTTGCCGTATCGCATGGTTTATCGGAACGACAATTGGCCGAAGGAAACGGATGCGGTGTCCTGGCCATCGCCGCCGCGCGCGGACAGCGCGAAGCGTATGCCGCGGCAGTTTCCGGGAACCGGCACGTCCCGCTGGAATGCTCCGGCTTCGCCTCCGGCGGAAGTTTCCTGCTGCCAGAACGGTGTCTGGCCGCTTCCCGGGACGCAGGACAGGCGCCAGCGCCACGCGGCCTCGGACTGGCGCTGCCCCGGGGTCACGCGCATCGCGAACCGATACTGCCGACCCCCCACGACCGGCAGGATACGGGACAGGACCGGGCCGTTGGCCAGCGGGTCGATCTGGATGTCGAAGCCGCCATCCTCGTTCATGGATGCGAGGATGCCCGGGGTCGGATCGATCGACCATGCCAGATTGCCGAGGCGGCCGTCGGTCGTGGTCGGCGATGCGGCAAGCTGCGCCAGCGCCGCGGCGTCGAGCTTTCGCGTCGCCCGCAGCGCATAGTCGCGGGCGGCCGTCACCTCGCCCATGTCGGCAAGATTGCTGATCAGGCGCGCGTTCACCCCGTCCATCGCGTCGCTGTGGATATCGTTCGCAACCGGGGACAAAAGGCGCAGGACGTTACGTGGATCACCGTGAACGATCGCATGGAACAGCATCGGGCTGACCCAGCGAACCTGACGACGGACATAGGGCCGCAACGCTGCGCGAATGGGTTCTTCGGCAATCGCGTTCGCGAGGATCGGGAACAGTACCGGTTCGAGCCGCGGGTGCACGGTCAGCGCATAGTGATAGTGGGTGATGGCCGCGGCGATATCGTTGCGCTGGACCGCGCGTTCGATCATCCACAACTGGGTGCCGGCGTCGCGTTTCGACAACCGGTCGGCGACCGCCATGATCCGGTCGGCGGCCGGATCGCCGCGCACCGCGGCATCCACACCGAGAATCCGCACCGCGCCCCGATTGATGGGCGATTGCATCACCGCGCGCCGGCCGATCTGTACTTCGCGTGCGGACAGGGGATCGTTCTTGCCATCGGCGCTGCGCCGGTCGATCACCGCCGTGAAGGTCGCGGCATCGTCCGGTCGCATGGCATAGGCGATGGCCGGGTTGGACGAGCGCGCCACGTCGATGAACGCATCCCGCCATGCCGCATAGGCCCCGCCGAGGGCGGCGGCCGCGATGATGCCGACGCCGATCTGTCGGGGAAGCCCGTTCAGCGGCATGGATCAGCCCTGCTCGCCGTATCGCTCGCCATAGGTATAGCCATAGCCTTCCCTGCTGGTTTCCACCTTGGTCAGGACGATGCCGAAGATATGGGCGTTGACGAGTTGCAACCGCTTGATCGACGCCTGGATACCGCGCGTCGCGGGTCCGGCCCATTGCACGATGTAGACGATGCCTTCGACCGCATTGGCGATCAGGGGAGCATCGGTCAGCCCGAGCACCGGGGGGCTGTCGATGATGACATGGTCATATTGCGTCAGCGCGTCCTGCACGAAGGAACGCAGCCGATCGCCGCTGAGCAGTTCCGCGGCGCTGGGCGGCAGCGGTCCTGCGGCGATGATCGCGACGTTCCGGGTGTCGGTATCGCGCACCAGACCGCGCCAATTATCCTCGCCTGCGAGGTAATTGCTGAACCCGGCCTCGTTTTCGACCCCCGCCATGTGATGGATCGAGGGCGAACGCATGTCCGCGTCGACCAGCAATACCCGCTTGCCGGTACGGCCGAGCACGGTCGCGAGCGACAGGGACGTCGACGACTTGCCCTCGCCCGGCACGGTGCTGACGATCGCCAGCGATCGCGGAAAGCCGTGATTGGTCGAAAAGGCGAGGTTGGACCGGATACTGAAGTAGGAGTCGAAGAGCTGCGACTTGCTGTCCCGCAACTCGGTGATTGCATTGCCCTTGATCGCAGGCGTCGTGCCCAGCAGGGGCAGCTTGAACAGCGGTTCCACCTGCGTGACGTCGCGCACCCCTTCGTCGATCTGTTCGAGGACGATCGCGGTGACCGCCGCCAGACCGATGCCCAGTACCAGCGCGACCGCTAGATTCAGCAACAGCTTGGGCGACGAGGGCTTTTCGGGAACGATGGCCGGTTCGACCACCGTGATGTTGTTCGCGCCGATCGAACCGGCGACGCCGATCTCCTTGTAGCGCTGCAGCAGTGCGTCGTACAGCTGGCGATTGGTGTCGGCTTCGCGCTGGTAGATCGCATATTGGATGTTTGAACGGTTCTGCGTGTCCAGTTCGCTGCGGACGGCAGCTACCTGCTGGCGAAGCTCGTTCTCGCGGCTTACTGCTTCCTGATATTCGCGCTGACGAACCGAAGAGATCCGCCCGGTTTCGCGTGCGATCGCACTGTCGATCGTGCGGATCTGCCCGGCGATGGCGCGGGCCGCCGGATATTGCGGCTCGAAATTCACCAGGAGCTTGGCATATTCGGCGGCGGCGACCGCCCGCTGCTGGCGCAGGTTCGTCAGGGTGAGGTTGTTGAGCGCCTCTCCGCTGTTCTCTCCCTGGCTCGATGCCCGCGACTGGGCGGCGATCCGTGCCGCGATCGCCTGGTTGAGCGCGGTGCTCAATTCCTCTAGGTTGCTGGTGGTCAGCGTGCGGCTGCCGACGCTGCGTCCGTCACGGTCGCGTTGCTGCTCGATCGTGACGATGCCCGACCGCGATGCGAACAACACCGCCTGGCGTTCCGACTCCTCGAGCCGCTGCCGCAGCGATACGAGCCGGTTTTCCAGAAAGCGTCGCGCATCCGCGGTCGAAGCGAACTGCCGGTCCATGCTCAGTTCGATGAACGCGGTTGCCCATTTGTTGGATATCCTGGCCGAAAGATCGGGCGAACGGCTCGTATAGTAGATTTCGACGAGACGCGATGTGCGCACCGGCGAAATATCGATGTTCTTCAGCAGCGTATCGACAACGAGCTTCTGACGTTCCTTGCGGATCTGGGCTGCGTTCTTGCCGTCGCGCTCGTCGGGATAGTCCCAGTCGAGACCGTGGCCGTCGAAGAACTCGCGACTGTTCACCAGATTGAGCTGGCTGGCGACGCGCTCGGCCAGCGGACGGGTTGCGAGCAGGGCATATTGCGTCGAATAGAATTCCTGGTCCCGCCCGGCCTCTTCGCTTTCGAGGCCCTCGACGTTGGTGACCTGCTTCTGCTGACGGCTGATCTCGACCTGCGTCCGCGCGGTGTATTTGGGCGAAGTCAGGAGCGTCAGCACCAGCCCCGCCACGACACAGGCGACGATGATGCCGACCATCAGCCACCGCCACCGCAGTGCCGTGTTCCAATATTGCAGCAATATTGGCTGCGACGTCTGCTCCATGCCTTCGCGCTGCAGGGGCTGCAGCGGTTCCGGGGCCATGAACGGCGCGGCGGGGGAAACCATGTTGCTCATAGATATCGGATCAATCTTAGTTCAGCAGCAGGAAGACGGGTGCGACCAGCGGCGATGCCGTCAGGACGTCGCGGAAGATGCGCCGCGATTTGGAATCGCCGACCATCACGACGTCGTTCGAAAATACCTGCGGGTCGGGATATACGCCGCGTTCGATCGCGCCGACATCGTACAAGGCGGCATATTTGCGCTGGCCGACGGTACGGAAGATGATGACCTCGCGCCGCTTCGAGAATTCCGTCAGCCCCTTGGCGCGCGCGATGGCACGCAGCAGCGTCATTTCCCCGATGACCGGATAGACCCCGGGTTCGGTGACTTCGCCGCCGACGGTGAAGTTCTGGCTGACGATTTCCTTGAGGTTCACGGTGACGCGCGGGTCGCGGAGATATTGGCGACGCAACAGTGCGGTCATGTCGGTCTCGACCTCGCGCGGGGTCTTGCCCGCGACCTCGACCGTTCCGATCAGCGGAAACGAGATGCGCCCGCTGGCGTCCACCTGGATTTCGCGCGCCTTCAGATCCTCGTTGCCGAACACGTCGATGACCAGCGTATCGAGCGGACCGATACGATAGGGCCGGGGATCAGGAACCAGATCGTTGACGGTCGGCGAGGGAAATTCACTTGCGGGAACAACCGAAAGCCCGGCGGCACCGCCGACCGGCGGGCGATTGCCGCCACACCCCCCCAGTGCCAGCATCAGCGCCAGTGCAAGGCTCTGGGTCATCCGTTCCGGTCGCGTCTTGCCGACGTTCATCCCGTTACTGCTCACTTTTGTCTCTCATCGTTCGTGTCGGCAGTGCCCATGTGGCGGCGATCACGAGGATCGACGCGGCGATGGGCGTCCGCAGCGGATAATCGGCCATGCTCGCCAGCGCGAACAGAAATATCGTAATCAGTCCCAGGCGCGCGATGATGCCTTCTAGTCCGGAACCAGCTGATTGTCGTCGTACGGCGAACAGGAACAACACCGTCGCCATCAGTAGCAACAGCATGCCGGGCACGCCGGCGACCAGCACCACTTCCAGCCAGTCGTTGTGCGCATGGTTGGAATAGGTCGGTCGCAGCAACGCCGCCGGTTCGTGAATCTGATAGACCGGAACATAGCTGCCGATCCCGGAGCCCCATGGCAGGTAGTTGCGGGTTGCCTCGACCACGCTCACCCATACCGGATAGCGGATATCCTCGCCGATCGTACCCATGCGTGCGATGGCGACATCACGCGACGTCACGACGACCAGGCCGACCAGCGCGACCAGCAGCACGCCACCAAGGATCAGCGGAAGCATGCGCCGACGCCTGCGCTGCCGCTGCGACAGGCCGATCCTGAGCAGGGGCAGGCTGAGGATGGCGACCACCGCGATCAGCATGCCGGCACGCGACCCGGTGATGATGATCAGCGGGATCAGGACGACTGCGAGCGCCGCGCTTCCCAGCCTGGCCAGGTTGGGGGCGAACCGCACCAGGTTGCCGGCATGGGCGCAGACCATCAACATGGGCAGCATCGCCGCGAGCAAGGCGCCCTGATGGTTGCGATTGGCGAACAACCCGGCGTTGGGCGCAGGCGACGGATACAAGGAGATCGGGATCCCGACCACCTGGATCAGGCCGAACAACGCGCTCAGGGCACCCAGTGCAACGATGACGTAGACGAGCCGCAGTCGGTCCTGTTGCGAGAGGCCGAGCGCCAGCAGGAGGACCGCCATCGGGGCGGCGAGAAAGAACAGCGCGTTCCACGTCGCATCCGGTGCCAGCGAGAGCGGACGCCACATCGCGTCGAACTCGAGCGCGGCGTCGAGCTCGGTAACGATGGCCCGGCCCGGCAACGCCTGCCACAAGGCAGGGGGCAGCGGGACCAGATGCAGGATCGTGAGGGCGGCGATCAGCCCTGCCAGGATCAGCAGCCAATAGCCGTGCCGCAGGTCATCCCGGCGGATGGTCGCCAGCGCATAGCCAAGCATCAACACGCTGACCGGGCGCAGCACGATCAGCGTCGGCGCATTGGCCCAGGAACTGCCGCCGGTAAGAAACATGAAAAGCAGGAAGGCGCATAGTATCCAGAATCTGCGTTCTGGCGACGGAATCGTGTCGTGTCGAACCATCCCACCCTCATTGGGAGCGGCCTGACCGCCGAATACCCGTGCGATGCGCCTATAAAGACGGGTATGGGACAGGGCAACCCCGGCTCCCGCGCGGAAGCCGCTCCGGCTTTGTGCATCGTCCGTGCACGCCGGTGTACCGGACGAATGGCGACCATTTTCAAGCGATAGCAAAATGTCTAACGGGTGACCGATATCGGTCCTACAGCCGATGGACCGGCTACGGAAACGGAATATATGACGACGATACCTGCATTGGCCCGTGCGAATGCCCCGTATCAGTCGGCGACTGCGGGTGATCGAGTGAAAAAATCCAAGAACGGCATCCGTATGAAAATATTGGCGATGCTGACTACCCTTGATTTTATGTCGATATTTTTCGGGCAGACGATGTTCGCGTGGCTGTATTTGGGAAATATCCGGCATGAAACCATGTTTTCGTTTCTACCGCTCTTGGTACCGTTTTATTTCCTGGTCGCGGTGCGGCAGCAGGCGTATCGGCTGAACGTCGTCATCAGCGCGACACGCAGCACCCGGCGCGCCTGCCTGTCGCTGTGCGTTGCCGCCTTGATCGTCATCGCCGTCACCTTCGTGCTGAAATCGACCGACAACCTGTCGCGCATGCTGACGATTACCGGGACCACCTGTGGAGCGGTCCTGCTCGTCGTGAGCCGCTTTCTCTTTTCCCGCTACGCCTTCGGCTTGCTGGACGGCAGTCCGGAGAGTGAAGTCGTGTTGATCGACGGTGTCCTGCCGCCCGATACCTGCGGTGCGTACAAGGTCGACCTGCGCGGTCTCGGGATCGAACCCAGCATCGACGATCCGGTGATGCTCAACCGTCTGGGCATGCTGGTCTGCGATGCCGATCGGGTGATCGTCTCCTGCCCGCCCGAGCGCCGCGGCGACTGGTCGCGCGCGCTGAAGGGGGCCGGTGTCAATGTCGAGGTACTGGCACCGGAACTGGACGAGATCGGCGCGATCCACACGACCCGCTATCACGGCACGGCAACGGCGCTGATCGCTTCGGGCCGGCTCAACGCCGTCGACCGACTTATCAAGCGGCTGTTCGATCTCGCCATCGCCGTGCCCGCCGCTATCCTGCTCCTGCCCCTGTTCGCCATTATCGCGATCTGCATCAAGCTGGACTCGCCCGGTCCGATCCTGTTCGTGCAGCAGCGGATCGGACAGGGAAATCGCATGTTCCCGATGTTCAAGTTTCGCAGCATGCGCGCCGATCAGCTGGACCACAAGGCAAGCAAGCTGACGAGCCGGAATGATTCCCGCGTGACGCGGATCGGCCGCTTCATCCGCAAGACCAGTATCGACGAACTGCCGCAGCTGCTCAACGTGTTGCGCGGCGAGATGAGCGTCGTGGGGCCGCGTCCCCATGCGACCGGCGCCCTGGCGGGCGATGCGCTGTACTGGGAAGTCACGTCGCAATATTGGAACCGGCATGCCGTCAAGCCGGGTCTTACCGGGCTTGCGCAGGTGAAGGGGTTCCGCGGGAACACCGAAACCCATGACGACCTGCTCAACCGCTTGCAGGCGGATCTGGATTATCTCGACTCCTGGTCGATATGGCGCGATGTCACCATCGTTTTCCAGACGTTCGGCGTGCTGCTGCATCGGAATGCCTTTTAGGGTCCGCACCCAACCGGCATCTTGAGGAACAATGATTTTTCGCGATTGACCGGTGGATGGATCAGGATGTCGTCGGTGGTCCCGGCGCCCGGATGCCGACGGTCGGCGACGGGAAGGCGGCACCCGCGTGCATCGAAGGAACAAGGCGCACGCAGGCCCTCCTCGCGGACAAGGGGCATGGCACGACTTGCTGGTCTCTCGCTTCCGTACGCAGGCGCTGCCCCGAGGATTCCGGCTGCCGGTCTTCGCTGCAGATGATGAGCGGGCCCTACTTCGCCGCGAGCGCCTCTTCGGCGAAGGCGCGCACGGCGGGGCCGATGTCGGCGCGCGCCAGCGCCAGCGCGATGTTCGCCTGGACCCAGCCCGCCTTGTCGCCGCAGTCGTAGCGCTTGCCGTCGAAGGTGAAGCCGTGGAACGGTTGGCGGCCGATCAGCTTGGCCATCGCGTCGGTCAGCTGGATCTCGCCGCCAGCACCCGGCTCCTGCGCGTCGAGGATTTGCATCACCTCGGGCTGGAGGATGTAGCGGCCCGGAATCATCAGGTTGGACGGCGCCTTGCCCTTGGGCTTCTCGACCAGCGCGGTGACTTCGGTCAGCTTGCCGTCCACCTTGCCCGGCGAGATGATGCCGTATTTGTCGGTCTCGCTGTCGGGCACTTCCAGCGCGCCGATGACGTTGCCGCCGACCTTGTCATACGCCTCGACCATCTGCCGGAGGAACCCGCCGACCATCAGCTCGTCGGGCAGCAGCACAGCGAACGGCTCGTTGCCGACGATCTCGCGCGCGCACCATACCGCATGGCCAAGACCCAGCGGCTCCTGCTGGCGGACATAGACCGGCGAGCCGGGCTTCTGGCGAATGCCGTCGAGGATCGCCATCGACTTGCCGCGCGCCTTCATCGTCGCTTCCAGCTCGAACGAGACGTCGAAATGATCCTCCAGCGCGCCCTTGCCGCGACCGGTGACGAAGATGATCTGCTCGATCCCCGCCTCCAGCGCTTCCTCGACCGCATACTGGATCAACGGCTTGTCGACGACCGTCAGCATCTCCTTGGGCATCGACTTGGTGGCGGGCAGGAAGCGGGTGCCGAGACCCGCGACGGGAAACACTGCCTTGCGGACACGCTGGATGGTCATGAGGTTCCTGTCAGGATGGCGTGGTGTCGCCGACCCCTATGGTCCGGTTCGATGGATAGGAAGCGTTTTGAGCGCTTCAGCATCAGCGGTTTGCGCAGTTTGCGTCACCTGCTACCCATATGGATCATGATCCTCCCGCAATCCGCCCCCGTGCAACGTCATCCGCGAAAGCACGAATTGACGGTGCCCGGAACGCCCCGATCGCCGCTTTTCCGCCCGCTTCCCCTGCGGATTCGTGCTTTCGCGGATGACGTCCCCGCCGCAATTCGTGCTTTCGCGGATGATGCCGCGCCGGTGCCTCGCGCATGACCCCGCCCCGCCCGCAACGCGACCTGTTCGTGCTCGACAGTCCTCTCCTCGCCGACGTGCGCGGCGAGCGGTCGCTGATGGCCTTTCCCTTCTTTGCGCTCAGCAAGGGCAAGTGGACGCGGCCGCTGTCCTACGACAACGGGACCGTCTCGATCGAGATCGTGCCGACCGCCAAGGGCGCGGCCACGATCTACGACAAGGAGATCGTGCTCTATATCGCCAGCCTGATGATCGCGCGGCTCGAGGCGGGCGAGGAGGTGAACCAGGAGTTCCACTTCACCGCGCACGACCTGTTCTGCGTCACCGGCAACAATCCCTCGGCGCGCTCCTACGGCCGGTTGTCGCAGGCGTTGGAGCGGTTGCAGGGCACCCAGATCAAGACCAACATCGAGGCGGGCGGCGAGGGCGAGGAGGGCTATTTCTCCTGGCTGTCCGAGGCCAAGCTCTACTACACCCGGTCCAAGGATGCGGGTGGCGACACGCGGCGGCTGAAGGCCATCCGGGTGCGGTTGTGCGACTGGCTGTACCGCGCGATCCTGCACGACGGGCAGATCCTCGACTATGCCAGCGGCTATTTCCAGCTCGGGCCGGTCGAGCGGCGGCTGTACGAGATCGCCCGCTCGTCGTGCGGCGAGGGGCCGTGCGAGATGGAGCTCGACGAGCTGCGCCGCCAGCTCGGCTACCAGAATTCGCTGCCGCACTTCCGCCATGCGCTCAAAGCCATCGTCGAGGCGGACGCGATCCCCGATTTTCGCCTCGTGCTGATCGGCGCGACCGCCCCGGCCAAGGGCGCGCGCACGCCGGGCTACAGCCGGGTGCGGATCGAGCCGCGCCTCCCCGAGCTGGAGGGCGATCCGCTCGCGGCGCAGCAGCCCGGCGAATCGGAGCGGCCCGCCGCCGAATCGGCGGACGGCTGACCCCGTCCCTGCCCGCGCTTCATCCGCGAAAGCACGAATCCGCGGTCGTTGCGCATCCGCGAAAGCACGAATCCGCCCCGGTCCATCCGCGATAGCACGAACGATTTTCGCGTCTCATCCGCGAAAGCACGAACCGGGAACACTTTCGTTGTTGGAAATCATCTGCGACAGTCCGCCGCATGCACGCCGACAATGGGGTCGGCGGCTAAAGGAAGCGGCCGTGACCACATAAAGGAAAGCCCGGCACGAAGGCCGGGCGTCCCAGGGTATCTGAAACGACGTCGCCAAACGTCGCATCCACTAATCCACTAGTGGTTTCCAGATACCCCCGATCGTCTGACGGATCAAGGACGCGCGTTTCGCGCCACGCCCCTTTTTGCATTTTCTGGTCCCGGCCCGGCACAAGGGGTTAGGGAACGATGGCGATCCTATTGTCGGCAGTCGCGGCGCGGGCGTTCGCGCCTGCCGCCCCGCGCTGTCCGGTGCGGCGGCGCAGCGTCGCGGCGGGGAGTATCGAGGCACGCTTTTTCGCGGTACCGGGGAAGGGCGAGACCGACCGGCTGCTGGCGATGGCGCGCGCCGCGCTCGATGCCGGGCGGCGGCTGCGGCGCGACGTCCGCGCCGATCCGCGCGAGCTCACCGCCCCCGAACGCGCGATGGCGGCGCTGACCGCCGGTGCGGTGCGGGTGTTCGAGGAGATCTGCACCCTCGCCCGGCTGAACGCCGGACGGGTGTTCCCGAGCTACGACCATCTGGCGAGGGCGACCGCGCTCGGCCGGGCGACCGTGGCGCGCGCGCTCAACCTGCTCGAGGCGGCGGGCTTCCTCCGGCGCCAGCGGCGTTTCTGTCGCGGCGACGACGGGCAGGCGCGCTATCGCCAGACCTCGAACCTCTATCGCGCGCTGTGCCCCGCCGCGCTGCTGCGCTTCCTGCCGCGCCGCTTCGCCACGCCCCCCCTGCCCGACGACGTGGCGGCGCATCGCGCGGCGGCGGCCGCCGAACTGGCGGCGATGCGCGCGACGCTCGACTGCGAGGCGCTGGGGCGGATCAGCGCCGACGGCGAGCTGGGCGCGATGCTCGCCCGCCTCGGCGCGGCGGTCGATCGTGCCGCATGCGAGTCTCATTCCGGTCCTGAACCGCTTCCGGAGTCTATCTATAAGGGGAAAGCGGACGACGGCCTGACCGGCCGTCGGAGTCTTTCGGACGGCTGAAGACGACGCAAGCCCCCTCCCCGACCGGCACCGCCCGTCGCCAAACGCGCGAAGCCCCGGCGATGCCGGGGCAATGCTCTCCGGCGAGAGCAGGCGGCTGCGGCACCGCGTTCCTCGGGCACGATCGCGTCTTGCACTGTCGGCATGTCGACATGTATGGATGACGACATGAAGACCATCGCGATCATCAGCCAGAAGGGCGGTGCGGGCAAGACCACGCTCGCGCTGCATCTCGCGGCGGCAGCGCAGGCGGCAGGCAAGGTCGCGCTCGTCATCGACACCGATCCGCAGGCGACCGCCAGCCAATGGGCGGCATGGCGCGGCGATGCGCCGCCCGAGGTGATCGACAGCCCCCCGCCCCGCCTTGCCGCCAAGGTCGCCGCCGCGCGCGACCAGGGCGCCGAGGTGATCGTGATCGACACCCCGCCGCATGCCGACAGCGCGGCGCGCGCCGCGGTCGAGGTCGCCGATCTGGTGCTGATCCCGTGCCGCCCGAGCGCGTTCGACCTGTCGGCGATCCAGACCAGCGCCAGGCTGGTGCAGCTGCTGCGCCGCCCGGCGTTCGTCGTGTTCACCGCCGGGCCGCCCAATGCGCCGCGCATCTATCAGGAGGCGGGCGAGCTGGTCGACGGCTTCGGCACGCCGCCGTGCCCCGTGATCCTGCCCGACCGCGCCGCCTATCGCCATGCCAGCGCCGAGGGCCGCACGGTGATCGAGAGCGAGGGCGACGGCAAGGCGGCGGACGAGGTCCGCGCCCTCTACAAGTGGACATGTCGACAGCTCGACATGCCGACACCACGGTTCCGAAAGGCCGCCGCATGAGCCGCAAACCCAGCTTCGCCAACCTGCGCGCGCGCAGCGTCGATCCGGTCGCGCCCCCGCCGCCCGCGGCGAAGCCCGCCGCCGCGCCGAGCCGCGCGGGCCGCAAGCAGATCGCGGGCTTCTTCACGCCGGAAATGTCGCTGGCGATGCACCTGCTCGCCCGGCGGCAGGACCGCAGCCTGCAGGCGCTGATGGCCGAGGCGTTCAACGACGTGCTGCGCAAATACGGTGAGAGCCCGGTGGGGGAGTGATGGCTGCGGGATCGCAGCGACACAACCAGACTACGGTAGTAATGTATACATGTCGATATGTATACCTGTCGAAGATGTGAGTGGCTAGGCCTCTGACAAGAGACGCGATCTTCTCGTGCCGCAAAGGAAGCAAAATGCCGGTCGAGCAGTGCCCGCTTTTGAAAAATGGATTGTAGCTGCGGTGAAGTGCCCGAAAACGACGGTTTTTAGGGGTGACAAATCCGCGTCCGATTGCGACATGCCCGACATGATCGAACTGACCCGCGAAGCATTGGCCTACACCATCATGGGTGGCGTGCTGTTGCTGGCCGCGCCGTGGTGCCTCGTGACGCTCCGCCGCCGCCAGCGCCGCAAGCTGCGTCAGCGCGGTATCAAACGTTACGGCCACTGACTGTCGGGCCGGCGGAAGCTGCGGCGTGCCCTGGGCAGCGCCATCGCAAACTCTCAACCTCTCTATTCAGGTGAGGTAACAGCTTGGGCAGGACGCCCAGGCACCAATGCGTAGATCAAGCGGCTGATCGATAGCCAGGTCCGATCCGCTCGTGATTCGAGCTTCGCATATCACTTGGATCGCGGCGACATATGCCCTTTTGCCAGCCCGCGCACTGGTCGCGTACAACATGCTCGGAGGCGCATCAAAATGCGTCAGGGAAATTTGCCCTCGGCTGTGTCGATATACACACCCGACAGACGCAGAACGGCATGCTTCCATGACTGTTTTCCCAAGGCTGCGTCCAATCCGGCTGCTGCGTCAGAAGCGACACGAAAAGAGCGCGGGCGAGGCGGGGGAGAAAGCGCGGGATTTGGTGTTGCAACACTGGGTCGGGCGGACTGGCTTAGGCGACGTGGACAAAGCTTGACGGCGGCACTTGTCGCTGATTCAAGGCTGCCATTTGGAGGCAGACTTGGGGGAGCGGATCGGTTTGTCGGACGAGGAATGGTCGCTGATCGGGCCATTGTTACCGGCGGAGCGGGGGCGGGGCTGTCGTCCTGCTGGTGACAACCGGCCGTTTTTCGAAGGCATGATGTGGATCGTGCGAACGGGTGCGCAGTGGCGCCACTTGCCGGAGGAATATGGCAAGTGGAACAGCGTGTTCCGCCGCTACCGTCGCTGGGTGACCATGGGCGTGTTCGACGCCATGCTGGAGACGCTGGCCGGTGCGGTGGAACGCGATGGTCGCGCCGACATGATCGACAGCACGGTCGTCCGGGCCCACCATTGTGCGGTAGGTGTAGGCGCTTGCCAACCTAGCGGCTCCTGCTCGCAAACAGCGGCGCCTTCTGCTCGGATTAACTGACAACCGCCACGGCACCGTGCTCACGGTATCTGACAACCTGCTCACTCTCCGGGGCGTCTGCTTGCAAAGCAAACGGTCTACTCACGCTTTTCGCCAATAGCCGCATCAGCGGCAGTCCGTCCGCGTGCGAGGCTGGCGCTCTCCGCCTTCAATGGCCGCGATACGGGGCAAACCTCCTGCACGTAAGCGTTGAGCGTGTTGGCGAGAGTGTCCGCAGCCAGGCGGTAGAACACGAACTGGCCCCTGTACATTATTGGGCCACGGATTCACGGTAGCGGCTCGGCGAGCAGAGGCGTGAAGCCATCGGCGTCGAGTTCGAGGTTTTCGGCCCAGACGTAGTCGCCGGTGAGATTGATGCGATCCCAGCCCAGGGGCGAGAGGCTTGCCAGCATTGCCGGATCGACCGGCACGCCACGATGCCGCATGTCCTCGACGACGCGGCCGAGATAGCGGCAATTGAACAGGATGATGGCGGCGGTGACGAGGTTGAGGGCCGCGGCACGGGTCTGCTGGTTCTCGAGGCCGCGGTCGCGGAAGCGACCGAGGCGATGGAAGGCGACGGCGCGGGCGAGGCTGTTGCGTGCCTCGCCCTTGTTGAGTTCGGCGGTGACGGTGCGCCGCAGGTCGGCGTCCTCGAACCAGCGCAGGGTGAACAGGGTGCGTTCGATCCGCCCGATCTCGCGCAGGGCCGCGGCAAGTCCGCCTTGCTGACGCTGGGCGGAGAGTCTGCCGAGGATCAGCGATGGCGTGACCGTGCGGTTCCGGATCGCGCCGATCACCTCGGCGATCTCCGGCCAGTGGGGAATGATGCGACTGCGGTCGAGCCGGCGGCCGAACAGCGGCGCCAACTTGCCGTAGCGGCGTGCCGGCTCGAAGGCGTAGAGACGGCGATCCGACAGGCGCGGGATACGCGGCTCGAAATCCAGCCCGAGCAGATGGCTGACCGCGAATACGATGTCGGACACGCCGCCTCCATCGACATGGAGCGTGGCGGGATCGACTCCTGCCGCATGGCCATGGATACCGTCGAGCGCATGGATCGCTTCGCCGGCGGTGCCGGCCATCACGCTTTGGTGAAGCGGGGCGTAGCGGTCGGTGATGGTGGTGTAGATCCTCACCACCGGGTCGCGCCCGTAATGCGCGTTGACGCTTCCTCCCGCCTCGCCGGGACCGCCCAGGGGAAATGCCTGCCCATCGGCCGACGCGCGACGTCCCTGTCCGAACCAGGCTGCAAGCGGCTCGGTATGGATGGCATCGGTCAGGCAAGCGCGAAGCGGCGCCCGCCATCGCGATCGGTATCGTCCGATGGCTCCCGGGGGAAGCGCAGCCGGTCGCCTTCGAAAAATACGGCGTCGCGCTGGCCAAGGTTCTGCTCGACCGCGAGGAGGGCCGTGTCGAGGCGGTTCGCGCGTTCATCGAGCAAGGCATGCACATCACCGGGCAGGATCGCCGGCCTGGGCGGAGCGCCTGGTGCCGGTGCCAGCAATGCGCGCAGCGCGCGATGTACCTTTGCGGTCGGAACCCAGATATCGCTCGACGCCAACGCACCCGCGAGCGCCTCGTAGGTCGCCATTTCCCAGGAAGCGCGGTCGATCGCACCGGCGTGTCCGACATGACGCCGCCAGCGCCGCTCGACATGACCGAGCGGCACGTCGTCCGGCAGCGACCTGCGCCAGTCGCCATCGAGGTCGGCGAGGATCGTCATCGCCGACCGCAGGCTCTGCGTATGCGCCCGTCCCTGGAAGTCGAACGCACGCAGGAACGCCGGACCGCTGCGCTTGAAGGCGCGGTATTCCGGCGCGATCTCGCCCAATACGTCGTCGCGGTGCGACGATGCGGTGCGCCGGATGATCGCGGCATCGGCATCGAGCGTGTCGAGCGTCGTGATCCGGTTGACGGCCGCGCCCACATCCTCGCCGGCGCGTGCCGCTTTGGCTACCGTCTCGAGCAAGACCGCGACGCGGAGCAAGCGTTCGCGCCCTTCCCGGTTCGACACGGCGACCCGTTGCTCGAGCCGCTTGCGCGCCCGCAGGCGGGCCCGGCCGAACATGGCGATCGCCGCGTCGGTGAGCGTCGCCTCCATCTCGCGCAGGGTGGCGAGCAGCACGGTCCTGCGACGGGCGGGTCGCATCTGCTGAAAGGCTTGCGCAGTGTAGCGTAGCCCCTCACGCGCGAATTGCGCGATACGCGGTTGGTGGGCCGGATCGACCGGATGCGCCGATACGCCCGACCAGCGGATCAGCCTCACCTTGTCGACGATCGTGTCGAGCGATGCCGGGGCGACCCGCGGTTGCGGTTCGCGCAGCCAGGACAGGCGGCTCTGTCGGTCATGCACTTTCCCGTCGACCAGCGTGTCTAGCCGACGACGCATTTCGGCATCGAGGCTGCGATCGACTGCGGTGATGAGATCGGTTTCAGCGCGGTGCATCGCCTCGGCCGCCATCCGCTCGACGACGCTGATACCGGGAATGACGATGCGCTCCGCGCGCATCTTCTCCAGCAGCCGGTCGAGGAGATGGCATCCGTCGGTGAGTGGCATTGCGGTTTGTCCGAGCCAGGTCATCAGATCGGCTCGGACCGGGCGGCTGAGATCACGGAATCCGAAGCGTGCCTTGATCGTGGCGAGTTGGTCGTAGCGGGTGGGCGTGCGCCTCGCGAAGTCAGCGATGGCGTCCGCCTCCACGCCGATCTGTTCGGCGATATGGTCGAGCATGATCGCCGGCAGCAGTTCGCCCGCGCGCAGATGGCGGCCGGGATAGCGCAGGCAGCACAGTTGCAGCGCATAGCCGAGCCGGGTGGCCGGTGTCCGCGCGGTGCCGATCGCGTCCAGATCGCCGGCGTCGAGGCTGTGGTGTCGCACCACCATTGCCTCGGTGTCGGGTAGCGCCAGTAGTGCGGCGCGCTGACGCCCGGTCATCGGAATGCGTGCGGGCATGTTCCATCCTCCAGAAACCCCTTGCCTTTCGGATGATTGGTGAAAGAGGATTGTGAAAGGCGGAAGGCGGCGGAAATTCGTGGCGGCCGATCCTGTAGCTTTCAGCGGTAAATGTCACGAAGTGACATCACTGATTGTCGCCTCCTGCGGCCTGCTCCTTTGGGGAAGCACTGATAAAGCCAGCTTTCCCGCTCGGTCCGGCACGTTGCGCTCTG
>NZ_JBDZDK010000036.1:0-28942 GCF_040049155.1 Sphingomonas silueang | reverse complement strand
TCAGAGCGCAACGTGCCGGACCGAGCGGGAAAGCTGGCTTTATCAGTGCTTCCCCAAAGGAGCAGGCCGCAGGAGGCGACAATCAGTGATGTCACTTCGTGACATTTACCGCTGAAAGCTACACCCGCCGGAGCCGCCGCCAGCGCCTTCGCGACGTTCAATATGCCGTTGCCGTACACCGCGTCGCGCCCCGGCGCGCCCGCGTCGGTCGCATTGTCCAGCAGCAGCGTGACGATCTGCGCGCCGCTCAGGTTCGGGCGGGCCTGCGCGATCAGCGCCACCGCGCCGCTGATCGCCGCCGCCGCGCCGGAGGTGCCGTCATATTCGACCAGCTTGCCCTGCCGGTCGATCATCGTGATCTCCTTGCCCAGCGCGGTCAGGAACGCCGCCGCCGCCGGGCCGCTGCCCGCCTGGTTCGCGCCCTTGGTGTAGAAGCTGCCGTTGGCGTCGTGCCCGCCCGCGATGATGACCCATCCCGGCGCCGCCTCGGCAAAGGCGCGCGGCATCAGCAGCGGCTCGCGCCCGCCCGAATCATTGTTGCCCGCGCTGATGACCATCACGATCCCGGCGGCGGCGGCCTTCTGCACCGCCGCGTTGAACACCGGATGGGTCGAATCGCCCGCGAACGACATGTTGATGACCCGCGCCTTCTGCGCGATCGCGACGTCGATCGCGCGCAGGAAGCCTTCGCCCGACATGTCGCATTCGGTGATCGACTTGCACTTGGCCGGGTCCGATGCGTTGAGCGACAGCAGCGTCGCTTCCGGCGCGACGCCGTGCATCCCCTGCGCATCGCGCGCCGCCAGCGCGACCGCCGCCATCGCCGTGCCGTGGCCGCTGGTGTCGACCAGCCCGCGCGTGCCCGCCATGTCGCCGCTCGCCGGATCGACGCGCCCGGCGAACTCGCTCAGCCCCGGTTGCAGGCCGGTGTCGAGGATGGCGATCTTGACGCCGCGCCCGGTGAACCCCGCGCGATAGGCGGCATCGGCATTGGCCGCGACCGCCGCGTTGGAGCGCTGGTCCTCCAGTTGCTGCGCGGTCACGGTCGCGGTGCCGCCGGTCGCGCCGCCGCCCGATACGCCGACGCTCCCCTGTTCCGAACTGCCGCCGCATGCGCCCAGCAGCAGCACGCCGCCCATCGCCGCCGCGCGCATCGCCTGCCTGCCGTACCGCATCGCGTTCCCCCGTGTCCCTGATGCCATGACGGTAGCGCAACGACTTTGCGGGCCGATGAACGGCGGCGCGGGCAGGGGTTTCGGTACGTTTCGTACCGCGCGCCGTTCCGCCGCACCGGCCAAAGCGGTTGCGCGCCGCCGCCCGCCATGCTTGGGAACGCACGGGAACCGGGGGACAGGCATGGGCACCCACGCGATCGACTCATTGCTGGACGCAGGGGCCGTCGCCGATCGTTGGCTGCGCGACTATTGCGGCCGTGCGCCTGCGGGCGACATGCTGGTCGACACGACCGGCACCGACCGGGCGGCATGGGCCACCACGCTGGAGGAACTGGCCGCGCTGTCCGGCGACACGCTCGGCCCCGTGCGCGAACGGGCGCAGCGCCATGCCGAGGATATCGGCACCGTCTACCGCGTGGTGGGCGAGAGCGAGGAGCGCCGCTGGCCGCTGTCGCCCGTCCCGCTGCTGATCGGCAAGCGCGAATGGCAGGGCATCGCCGAGGGCGTCGCCGAACGCGCCGAACTGCTCGAAACGGTGATCGCCGACATCCATGGCGAACAGCGGCTGGTGGCGGACGGGGTGCTCCCGGCGATGCTCGTCACCGGATCGCCGCTGTTCCTGCGCCCGATGGTCGGCCTCGAACCGCCCGGCGGGCACCAGCTGCATTTCGTCGCGATGGATCTGGCGCGCGGGCCGGACGGCGGCTGGCGGGTGCTGGCCGATCATGTCCGGGTGCCGGTGGGGGCGGGCTATGCGTTGGAGAACCGGCTGGCGATGGGGCGGACGCTCGGCGCGCTGCCCGCGCGGCTGAACGTCGAGCGGCACGCGCCGTTCTTCGCCGGGGTGCGCGCCGGGATCGCCGCCGCGTGTCGCCGCGCCGAACCGCGCATCGGGCTGCTGACGCCGGGGCGGCTCAACCCCAGCTATGCCGAACAGGCGCATCTCGCGCGCTATCTCGGCTTCCTGCTGGTGGAGGGGGCCGACCTCGCGGTGCGCGACGACCATCTCTACGTCCGCACCATCGCAGGGCTCAAGCGGATCGACGCGCTGTGGCGGCGGCTCGACCCGCGGCTGATCGATCCGCTGGCGTTCGATTCGACCTCGACGATCGGCGTGCCGGGCCTCGTCGATGCGATGGCGGCGGGCAATGTCGTGATCGCCAACGCACCGGGCGTCGGCGTGCTCGAAGCACCCGCCTTCGCCGCCTTTCTCCCGCGGATCGCGCAGCATCTGCTGGGACGCGAACCGATGCTGCCGTGCGTGCGGACATGGTGGTGCGGCGAGGACGCGGCGCGCGCGCAGGTGCTCGCCTCGCTCGACCAGCTCGTCGTCGGCCCCGCCTTCGTCCCCGGCGTGCTCGGGCTCGACGGCGGGCCGGTGCTGGGCGCCACGCTCGATGCCGCCCAGCGCGCACGGCTGGCCGCGGCGATGGCGCTGCGCCCGCAGGACTATATCGGGCAGGAGGTCGCGCATCTCGCCACCATGCCCACCGGCTGCGGCGACGGGCTCGAACCGCGCCCCTTCACCCTGCGCGTCTTCGCGGCGCGCGGCGGCGACGGCGGCTGGCAGGTGCTGCCCGGCGGCTTCGTGCGCATCGGCGACCAGCCGGATGCCCGCGCGGCGGTGATGGGCGAGGGGTCGTGGTCCGCCGACGTGATCGTCCACGGCCCCGATCCGGTCGCCCCCATATCCCTGCTGCAAGGCGCCGACAGCGTGGAGCTGCGCCGCAACCCCGGCACGCTGCCCAGCCGCGTCGCCGACAACCTCTTCTGGCTGGGCCGCTATTTGGAGCGCGGCGAGGCGCTGCTGGGCGTCATCCGCGTGCTGTTCGGCCATTCGATCTCGGCGGATACCGGCGCGGCGCTGGCGCCGGAGACGGTTACGCGGCTGGTGACGCTGATCGCCGACACCGGCGCGGCGGTGCCCCCCGCCAGCCATCGCCGCCGCGACCTCGTCGATTTCGCCCGCGCCGCGATGGAGACGGCGGACGGCTGGGCCAGCGTGCGCGCGATCAACCGGCTCGCCGCCAGTATCGGCGCGGTGTCGCGCGACAGGCTGTCGGCGGACATGGTGCGCCTGCTCGACGCGCCGCATCCGGTGACGGGCACGCTGCTCGACCGGGCGGGCACGCTCCAGCGCCGCTATGCCGCGCTGGCCGGGCTGTCGGCGGAGCATATGGGGCGCACCGATGCGTGGCGCTTCCACGATCTCGGCCGCCGGATCGAACGCGCGCTCGCCACCACCCGCATGCTGCTGGCGGTCGACCTGCGCCGGGCCAGCGCCGAGAATCTCTCGACGCTGCTCGACCTCGCCGACAGCCAGATCAGCTATCGCCAGCGCTATCTGATCGGTTTCGCGCGGGTGCCGGTGATCGACCTGATCGCGCTCGACCCCGGCAATCCGCGCGGCCTGGCGTTTCAGATCGACACGATCGTCGGCCACCTCGCCCGGCTGCCGGTGCTGAACGACGCCGGGATTGCCGAGCCGCAGCAGCGCATCGCCGCGCGGCTGACCGCGGGGATCGCCATGGCCTCGGCCGAGCGGCTCGACCGCGGCTGGGTGCTGGAGATGGGCGACCAGTTGCAGAAACTGTCCGACGCCATCGCCACCCGTTATTTCCTGCAAGGCGCGCAGGCGCTGCGCGAAGCCGGGCTGACCCTCGCATGATGCGCTATGCCATCCGCCACGTCACCCGCTTCGACTATGCCGAGGTTGCGGGCTATGCGCGCTGCAACCTCCGCCTGCGCCCGATCCTGTGGTCGGGACAGGTGCTGGAGGACTATGCGCTGGTGGTCGAACCCGGCGGCCATACCGCCCCGGCGCGCGCGCAGGCGGGCCTCGCCAACGTCACCCGGCTGGTGGTGGAACGGCCCGAGCGCACGCTGACGATCGAGAGCCGCGCGACCGTGCTGGTCGACCGCCCGGTGCCGATGCCCGCGCCCACCGACCCGACCGTCGCCGAAGTCCGCGCACTGGCGGCGGCGGTGGCCGATGCCGGACCCGCCAGCCCGGCGAGCTACCTCTTCCCCTCCGCGCACGTGCCGCTGGTGCCGGAGATCGCCGACTGGTGCGCCGCCGAACTGGCCGACACGCGCGGCGTGCTCGACGCGGCGATCGCGCTGGCGTGGATGATCCAGCGCGACTTCGCCTTCGATCCCACCGCGACGCTGGTGGATACGCCCATCGCCGAGGCCTTCGCCAAGCGCGGCGGCGTGTGCCAGGATTTCGCGCAGATCATGCTGTCGGGCCTGCGCGCCGCCGGACTGCCCGCCGCCTATTGCTCGGGCTATCTGCGCACGCTGCCGCCGCCGGGGCAGGAGCGGCTGGTCGGGGCCGACGCGACCCATGCGTGGGTGCTGGTATGGGCCGGGCCGCTGCTCGGCTGGGTCGGGGTCGATCCCACCAACGGCATCTGGATGGCGGAGGATCATGTCGTGATGGCGATCGGTCGCGACTATGCCGACATCGCGCCGATCGACGGCGTGGTGCTGGGATCGGGCGCGCAGACGATGCACGTGTCGGTCGATGTGGAGCCGTTGGGCATCGGGTGATCCTGGGTTCACGCGAAGGCGCGAAGGCCGCGAAGAAGGACGGTTCGCGCGGAGGCGAGGAGAGGGGTGCGCGGCTGGCCCATCTTGTTCGTCATTCCGGCCTTCGCCGGAATGACGGAACCATGATTCGGAGGGATACCGCCGCAAACGCAACCCCTCTCCGTGCCTCCGCGTCTCCGCGCGAACCCTCCTTCTTCTACCCCTTCGCGCCCTTCGCGCCTTCGCGTGAACCACCCCCCCCGCCCCAACCCCGATTGACGAACCCCCACGCACCGCGCGATAAAGAACAAATCATGAACGCAGAGTCGCCCCTCGTCCAGCTCAAGCGCCGCATCGCCGCGATCGAGCGGCGCGTGGAGGCGACTCGGGCGGTGCCGGTGGCGACCGGCCATGCCGATATCGATGCGGCCTTGGGCGGCGGCATCGCGCGCGGGCGGCTGCACGAACTGTTCGCGCTCGACACGGGCGATGCGGGCAGCGTTAGCGGATTCGCGGGCATGTTGTCGATCCGCCTGGGCGGCGGCGTCGTCTGGCTGCGCGAGGAGGCGGCGGTGCGCCATGGCGGGCATCTCCACGCGCCGGGACTGGTCGAGATCGGCGTGGACCCCGCCCGGCTGCTGGTCGTGCTGCTGCCCAGCCCGCTCGACCTGCTGCGCGCCGCCGCTGATGTCGTGCGCTGCGCCGGGGTCGGCGTCGCGGTGGTCGAACTGCACCGCGACCCGCGCGTGCTCGATCTCACCGCCAGCCGCCGACTCGCGCTCGCCGCCGAGGACAGCGGCGTGACCACGCTGCTGCTGCGCATTGCCGGAACCCCGGTGGCCAGCGCCGCCGACACCCGCTGGGCGGTGCGCTCCTGCGCGTCGCAGCCGCTGGCGGCCAATGCGCCGGGGCATCCGACGCTCGATCTGGAATTGTTGCGCCAGCGCGGCCGGGGGGCCGAGGGACGCTGGCAAGTGGAGTGGAACCGTGACCAGAGCCTCTTCACCCCCCCGGCGCCATCTGGCGCTGTGGTGGCCGTTCCTGCCGACCGACCGGCTGCGGCGCCAATCCGCTTGCGACGTACCGGCTGACGGCCCGCTCGCCTGTGTCGAGGCGATGCGCGGCGGCATGCGCCTGTCCGCGGTCGATGGCGAGGCGCTGGACCGGGGGCTGGCACCGGGCATGACGCTGGCCGACGCCCGCGCGCTGCTGCCCGATCTGGCGGTGGTCGATGCCGATCCCTTTGCCGATCACGCCTGGCTGGAGCGGATCGCCGATGCCTGCGACCGCTACACCCCGCTGGTCGCGCTCGACGGCGGCGACGGGGTGACGCTCGACATCACCGGCTGCGCGCATCTGTGGGGCGGGGAGGGGGCGCTCGCCGCCGAGGTCGAAGCGCGGCTCGCCCCCTTCGGCACGCTGCGCCACGCGCTGGCCGATACCCCCGATGCGGCACAGGCGCTCGCCCGCTTCCAGCAGGCTCCGGCGGCCAATGAGGCGGCGGCGATCCGGCGCCTGGGCGTCGCCGCGCTGCGCCTCGACGACGAGATCGCGCTGGCGCTGCGCCGTGCCGGCCTGAAGACCATCGGCGACCTCGCCAGCCGCCCGAGCGCGCCGATCGCCGCGCGCTTCGGCGAGGAGACGGTCGCCGCGCTCCACCGCCTGACCGGCGAGGCCGACCAGCGGCTGCGTCCGCGCCGCGCACTGCCCGCGCTGTTCTTCGAGCGGCGCTTCGCCGAACCGATCGCGCGCGACGCCGATGTGCTGGCGGCGATCGGCGAACTGGCGAGGGAGGCGGAGGCCGAACTGGTCGCGCGCGATCGCGGCGGGCGGCGCTTCGCGGTGCGGCTGTACCGCAGCGACGGCGCGATCCGCGACCTCGCGGTCGACAGCGGGCTGCCGCTTCGCGATCCGCCAACCATTTTGCGCCTGATGCGCGAGCGGATCGAATCGCTCGCCGATCCGCTCGACCCCGGCTTCGGCTTCGACCTGATCCGCATGAGCGTCCCCGCGCTCGAACCGATGGTGCCGACGCAGTTGCAGCTGGAGGGCGGCACCGTCAGCGCGGAGGCGATGGCCGAGCTGGTCGATCGCCTCTCCACCCGCCTCGGCCGCGCCCGCGTCTGCCGGGTGTGCCCAGGCGACAGCCACATCCCCGAACAGGGCGTGCTGACCATCGTCGCACAGGATGCCGCGCCTGCGCCGGTCGCATGGGACGCGCCCGAGCCGGGCGAGCCGCCGCTCCGCCCGATCCACCTGTTCGATCCTCCCCAGCGGATCGAGGTGATGGCCGAGGTGCCCGACGGCCCGCCGCACCGCTTCCGCTGGCGGCGGACCCAGCACGACGTGATCCGCTTCGAGGGGCCGGAGCGGATCGCTGCGCAGTGGTGGCGGCGCGGGCAGGCGCGCACCCGCACCCGCGATTACTACCGGGTCGAGGACGTGCGCGGGCGGCGCTACTGGATCTTCCGCCACGGCCTGTACGAACGCGAGACGAACGACCCCACATGGTATGTCCACGGGGTGTTCGCGTGAGCGGGCGGCGGGCCACCCTCCGTCATTGCCGCGCAGGCGGGAATCCATTCACGCCGACGCTGCGCATGGAATCGGGACGCTGGCCTATATGGCTTCCCGCCTCCGCGGGAATGACGAAGTCTGGTGTGGCAGGCGGGCGGATGAAGCGGCGCAACCCTCGCTTCGTCATCCCGGCCTGCGCCGGGATGACGGGCAGGGCGGCGACCCGGTTGGACAACGCTGTCTACCGCGCGCAAAACATCGCCATTAGTGTAAAGTTTGTAAACTTTGGCGTCTCCCGGTGACGCCATGGCCTTCGCCGAACTCCTCGCCGCGACCAACTTCTCCTTCCTGCGCGGGGCGTCGCATCCCTCGGACATGGTGGCGCGCGCGATCGACCTCGGCATGGCCGGGATCGGCATCGCCGACCGCAACACGGTGGCCGGGGTGGTGCAGGCGCATATCGCCCTCAGGGACGCCCGCGAACGGGCGGCGGAGGCCGGTCATCCCGACATCCCGCTCCGCCTCGTCCATGGCGCACGGCTGGTGTTCGGCGACGGCACGCCCGACATCGTCGCCTATCCCGCCGACCGCGCCGCCTGGGGGCGGCTGACCCGGCTGCTCAGCACCGGCAACCTGCGCGCGCGCAAGGGGGAATGCGACCTGCGCCTCGCCGACCTGCTGGCGTATCACGACGGCCTGCTGCTGATCGCGACCGGGGGTGATGCGGCGCTGCTCGGGCAGCTCCGCGATACCTGCGGCGACCGGCTGTGGCTGGCGGCGACGATGCCGCGCGGCGGGCGCGACCGGCGGCGGCTGGCCGCGCGGATGGCGCTGGCCGGGCGGCTCGGCGTGCCGCTCCTCGCCACCAACGACGCGCTCTATGCCGAACCGGCGCAGCGCCGCCTCCACGACGTGCTGACCTGCATCCGCGAGGGCACGACCATCGCCGCCGCCGGTCGGACCCTCGCCGCCAATGCCGAGCGGCACCTCAAGTCCCCCGCCGAAATGGCACGCCTGTTCCGCGACTGCCCGCAGGCGGTAGGCGAAAGCGTCGCGTTGCTCGACCGGATCGGCTTCGAGTTGAAGCATCTCCAATATGAATATCCCCACGAACCCGTGCCGCCGGGGTGGGAGGCGCAGGACTGGCTCGAACATCTGGCGCTGACCGCCGCGCACGAACGCTATGGCCCCGACCTGCCCGCCGACGTCCGCCGCCGGCTGGACGAGGAGTTCGCGCTGATCCGGCAGGAGCGATACGCCCATTATTTCCTGACCGTCCACGATCTGGTCCGCTTCGCCCGGTCCTGCGATCCGCCGATCCTGTGCCAGGGGCGCGGGTCGGCGGCGAATTCGATCGTCTGCTTCCTGCTGGGCGTGACCTCGGTCGATCCCAGCCACCACGACCTGCTCTTCTCGCGCTTCGTGTCGGCGGAGCGCCGCGAACCGCCCGACATCGACGTCGATTTCGAGCATGAACGGCGCGAGGAGGTGATCCAGTATATCTACCGCCGCTACGGCCGCGAGCGCGCCGGGATCGCCGCGACCGTGATCCATTACCGCCCGCGCAGCGCGGTGGGGGAGGTGGGGCGCGTGCTCGGCCTCACCCGCGACGTGACGCAGCGGCTGGGCAGCACCGTGTGGGGCAGCTTCGCGGGCGCGATGGAGGAGCGCCGCTATACCAGCGCGGGCTTCGACGTGGCCGATCCGCAGATCGCGCAGCTGCGCGACCTCGTCGACCAGATCCTGCAATTCCCCCGCCACCTGTCGCAGCATGTCGGCGGCTTCGTGCTGACGCAGGGGCGGCTGGACGAGATGGTGCCGATCCACAACGGCGCGATGGCGGGGCGCACCTTCATCGAATGGGACAAGGACGATATCGACGCGCTGGGCCTGATGAAGGTCGACGTGCTGGCGCTCGGCATGCTCACCTGCATCCGCAAGGCGTTCGCGCTGCTGCGGCAGCACGGCCTTGGCGAGCATGACCTGACCGTCGATCTCGATTCCGACGATCCGGCGGTGTACGCCATGCTCCAGCGCGGCGACAGCATCGGCGTGTTCCAGGTGGAGAGCCGCGCGCAGATCAACATGCTGCCCCGCCTTCGCCCCGAGAACCTCTATGACCTGAGCGTACAGGTGGCGATCGTCCGGCCCGGACCGATCGAGGGCGACATGGTCCACCCTTATCTGCGTCGCCGTTCGGGGCGCGAGGCCGTCACCTATCCCTCGCCCAAGCCACCGCACGATCCCGACGAACTGAAGAACCTGCTCGGCAGGACCTTCGGCGTGCCGCTGTTCCAGGAACAGGCGATGAAGCTGGCCATCACCGCCGCCGCCTTTTCCCCCGCCGATGCCAACCGCCTGCGCCGGGCGATGGCGACCTTCCGCAATATCGGCACGATCGACAGCTTCCGGCAGCAGATGATCGACGGCATGGTCGCGCGTGGCTACGAGGCGGACTTCGCCGAACGCTGCTTCCGCCAGATCGAGGGGTTCGGCAGCTACGGCTTTCCCGAAAGCCATGCGCTGTCGTTCGCGCGGCTGGTCTATGTCTCGTCGTGGATCAAATGCCACCATCCCGCGACCTTCGCCTGCGCGCTGCTGAACGCGCAGCCGATGGGCTTCTATGCCCCGGCGCAGATCGTCCGGGATGCCCGCGAGCATGGCGTGGCGGTGCGCGGGATCGACGTGAACCGCAGCGGCCACGACAACAGCCTCGAGGACGGCGGACAGGTGCTGCGGCTCGGCTTCCGCCAGATCGACGGGTTCCGGGCGAGCTGGTCCGACGCGATCGTCGCCGCGCGGCCCTTCGCCGATGTCGAGGCGCTGGCCCGCCGCGCGCGCCTGCCGCAGCGCGCGTTGCGGCTGCTGGCGGATGCCGATGCGTGCCGCTCGCTGGGGCTCGACCGGCGCGAGGCGCTGTGGGAGGCGCGGCGGACGCCCGATACCGAACTGCCGCTGTTCGCCCATGCCCGCGCCGCCGAGCTGGGGGCCGAACCGGCGATGGCGCTGCCCGCCATGCCCGATGTCGAGCAGGTCGTGACCGATTACCAGACGCTGCGCCTGTCGCTCAAAGGGCATCCGCTGGCGTTCCTGCGCGCACGGCTGGCGGCGGGCGGTATCGCCAGCTGTGCCGATATCGCGGCGGCGAAGGGCGGTGCTCGCCTGACCGCCGCCGGGCTGGTGCTGGTGCGGCAGCGACCGGGCAAGGGCAATGCGATCTTCGTCACGCTGGAGGACGAGACCGGCATCGTCAACGTCGTGCTATGGGCGCGGCGGTTCGAGGCCTATCGCCGCGAGGTGATGGGCGCGCGGCTGATGGGGGTGGCGGGCGAGGTGCAGCGCAGCCCCGAGGGCGTCGTCCACCTGATGGGCGAGCGGGTGCAGGATCTCAGCCGCCTGCTCGACACGCTGGGCGAGGCTCCGCTCGATCCGCCGCGCGGCAGCGGCGACGGCGCCCGCCCGCCCGCCGCCCGCCATCCGCGCGACGTGCGGCTGGTGCCGAAGTCGCGCGATTTTCATTAGGGCCGATCGACCTTCAGCCGACACGTGGATGAAACGTCTCCCCTCCCTGACAAGGGAGGAGAGGAGGAGAAGCGGCCGTCGAATGTCGATCCGACCTTGCGGGCAGCTGGAAGCTGCCCGCCGCGTTACTGCGCGGTCGAGCGGTAGTTGTAGCGGTAATAATCCTCGCTCGCCGCATAGCCCGACTTGCGGCTGTTGTACTTGGTGACGATGATGCCGAGCAGATGGCCCTGCGCGCGGACCAGCCGGGTCAGCGCGTTGCGCACCTGTCCGAAATGCGCGCCGCCCGCCTCGGCGATCACCACCGTCGCGGCGGCCGAGGCCGACAGCGCGGTCGCATCGGCCAGCGCCAGCACCGGCGGACCGTCGAGCACGATCAGGTCATATTGCCCGCCGAGCCGCGCCAGCAGTTCGGACGGCGCGCTGCCTGCGAACAGATTGGCCGGATCGGGCGGCAACGGGCCGCTGGGCAGGAAGGCGAGATTGGCGGTATCGGTCGGCACCACCACCTCCTCGACCGGGGTCATCCGCGCGAGCACGGTCGACAGCCCCTTGTCGGTCTGTTTCACATCGACCAGCCGGTGCAGCGAGGGGCGACGCAGGTCGGCGTCGATCAGCAGCACCCGGTGCCCGATCGAGGCGAAGTCGCGGGCCAGCGCATAGGAGGTCGTCGACTTGCCCTCCGACATCTGGCTGCTGGTGACGAGGATCGAGCGCGGCAGCCCCTGGTTCGACGACAGTTCGAGCGCGGTGCGGATCGCGTGATAGGACTCCGCGATCTCCGACTTGGTATCGCGCAGCGCGACCAGCGGATCGCCGTCCTCCTGCTCGGGCACGACGCCGAGCAGCGGCAGGTGCAGCCGCGTCTCCACGTCGCGCGGATCGCGCAGCACATCGTCCAGCCGCTCGCGACCGAAGGCGTACAGCCCGGCAAGGAACAGGCCCGCCACCAGCGCCAGCGCCATGTTGACCAGCGGGCGGGGCGAGGTGGGGCGGCGGGGGGTTTCGGCGGTGTCGACCATGGTGACGTTGTTGGTCGCGACGCCCGCCTCGGCGCTGACTTCCTTGAAGCGCTGGAGCAGGCTCTCGTAGAGCTGGCGGTTGGTATCCACCTCGCGCTTGAGGATGTTGTACTGCACGCCGCGGTCCTGTTCGGCCAGCGTCGCGCTCTTCAGCCGGGCGACCTGCGATTCGATCGCGTCCTGCTGGCGCTGCGCCGTCAGATACTGGTTGCGGATCGAATTGAGGATGCTGCCCGCCAGCTGGTTCAGCTGCGCGTTCAGCTCGGCGATCTGCGCCGTCGCCTGCACCACCGTCGGGTGATCGGGCTTCAGCCGCTCGCGCAGCTGGTTGAGCTGCGAATTCAGCTCGGCGCGGCGTTGCAGGATTTCCTGCGCCGCCGGGTTCGACAGCACGTCGGGCAGCGACAGCAGCGGCGTGGCGCGCGCCTGTTCATAGCGCTGCTGCGCCTGCAACCGCGCCGCTGCGGCGGTGGCGTAATTCTCGTTCAGCTGGACGAGATTGGCGGTGACGAGCGAGCGCGGCCCCTCGGGCTGGCCGATCTGCTGCGCGCCCGCGCTGGCGTCGATCAGCTGCGCCGAACGGGCATAGTTGATGAGCGATCGCTCCGACGCTTCCAGCCGCCCCTTGGCCAGCGCCAGCTGGCTCTGGAGGAACTCGCGCGAATAGGCCGAGGTCGAGAACTTGCGCTGGATGTTGCTCTCGATGAAGTTGCTGGCATAGCTGTTGGCGACGCGCGCGGCGAGGCCGGCGTCGCGGCTCTTGAACTGGATGCCGACGACGCGCGAATTGCGGCGCAGGTCGACGTTCAGGTTCTTCTGCAGCGTGTCGAGCACCTGGTCGATCCGCCGCTCGCCCGGCACGCGCAGCTTCAGCCGCCCGCCCATCGATTCGAGGAAGGCGTCGTTGGCGGCAAGGCCCAGGCTGTCCGAGACGCGCTTGGCCATCGCCCGGCTGTTGATGACGTCGACCTGCGTCTGGAGGAAGCGGTCGGCATCGGTCCCGGCGACGGTCGGTTCCGAATCCTCGGTCCCCAGCACCTTGGCGACCTGCTGGTCGATCTGCACGCTGGAGCGCGCCTGGTAGATGCGCGGCATGACCATGACCGAGATCACGCCGAGCACCAGCGCGGCGGCGACGATCAGCAGCATCACCAGCCGGTTGCGATAGATCGCCGCCCAGATCGCGCGGGGATCGAATCCGGCATCGTCGTCGGCGTCGGGCAGCAGCGCCGCATCCTCCACGACGCGATCGGCGTCGCGCGGTGCGTCGCCGGGGGCTGGTTCGAGAGCGCCGATTGGCTGTTGCGTCATGATAGGCCCCGGTCCCGGCGGATCAAAGGAAGGTGAAGACGTTGAAGAGCGGTGCGGCGCGCAGCACGTCGTGCCAGACCTTCTTCGCGTTGGAATTGCCGACGATCACCACGTCGCGGGCGAGGATCGCCGGATCGGGATCGTCGCCGCGGCGGATGCGGGCGATATCGAACACCGCCGCCGCGCGCCGCCCGTCGATATAGCGGATGATGAGCACCTGGCTGAGCGCCGCATTCTCCGATTCGCCCTTGGCCAGCGCCACCGCGTCGAGCAGCGTCGTCGCGCCCTGGATCGGATAGATGCCGGGTTCGGTCACCTGGCCCTGCACGGTGATGCGCTGGGTGACGGAGCTGGCCACGACCACGCTGACCTGCGGATTGACGTAGAAGCGCGCGGCCAGCCGTTCGCGGATCACCTCGGCCAGCTGGGTGGTGGTGAGCCCGGCGGCATGGACCCGCCCGATCAGCGGCATCGACAGGTCGCCCGATGCGTCGACGACGGTCCCCTTGCTGGAGATGTCGGCTTCCTGGAACACGGTGACGTCGACCGAATCGAGCGGCCCGATGCGATAGTCCTGTACGCTCAGTTCGCCCTGCGGCGCGGGCATGATCGCATAGGCTTCCTGCCCGGCGCGGACGTTCGGGCCGACGTTCGGACCCGAACAGGCGCCTGCCGCCGCACATAGTATCGCCGCCAGCGCCGCGCGCCGTCGCAAAGCAACCGTCATTCCACCATCCCGCTCATTCCCCGCCGCGACCCTATCATTATTTTGCGCCGCCGCATACTGCCGCGTGTTGCCGGTACGGCGGGCGTCACTCGGCGCGGGTGAGCGATACGGCGTCGATCCAGAAGGCGCCCGGGCGGTTGCCCTCGGCGATGCGCAGCTGCAGCTCGGCCGGGCCGCACGTCGCGGGCACATCCAGCCGGGCGACGCGCCGCTGCCATCCGCCCGCGCTGCCGGGTCGATCCTCGATCGCCGCGACCTCGCCGCCTCCGGCGCAAACGAGCACCCAGCCGGGCGCCGCGGTGCCGCCGTCCGCCTGCACGGCATAGCGGAGCAGATGGCGGCCCGGCGCGGGCAGGACGCGCTGCGCCGCCGCCACCCCGCCGCGTGCCGCAGCGGCCGTCACCTGCAACGCACCGCCCGACAGCGGCACATCGGGTTCGCCGACCACCGTCTGGATGCCGCTGCCCGGCACGCCGTGCCATGCGAAGGGCGGCGAGTCGGGCGGGAGCGGCCCGGCGGCACCGTCGAACCCGCCGTCGCCGATCGCTCCGCTGCCCCCGACCGCGCGCCACAGCCGCAGCGCGGCGGCCCGGTCGCCCGCCTCGTCCAGCCGCCACAGGATCAGCGCCGCCTCGCGCGGGTCGGACGGCACGCCCGCCCGTCGCAGCCGCACGACGAAATCGAGCAGCGCGGGCACGCGGTCCTCCGCCCCCACCGCCAGCGTGTTGACGAAGCCCTGCCGCCAGCCGGGGCGGTCGGCGAAACGCCGGGCGATCGCCGCACGCCCTTCGGGCAGGGTGAACAGCCGGTCGAGCTGGGCATAGACCAGCGGTGCCTGTTGTCCCTGGCGTACCAGCGCGTCGGCGCGCTCGACGGCGAAGTCGATCGCGCCCGCCGCGATCGCTTCCTGCACCAGCCACAACTGGGTCGGCGGGTCGCGCCAGCCGAGCTGTGCGGCGAAGCGCAGCAGCGCCTGCCCCTTCGCCGTGTCGCCCCGCGCCAGCGCCGCCAGCCCCTCGACCCGCACCGCGATCGGCTGGGTCGGGGCGATGCGCAGCGCGCGTTCGGTCGCCAGCACGGCGGCATCGGCGCCCTGCGGCAGCGGCTGCTGCGCGGCGAGCATCGCCCATGCCGACGCCGACCATGGCGCGACGCGGACCGCCATCGCCCCCTGCCGCCCGAGGATGAGCTGCTGCGAGAGCCCCTGCGCCAGCGCCTGCCACCCGATCAGCGCCACGCCGATACCGAGCGCGATCCGCCAGCCCCGATCGCTGCCGCCGCGTCGCGCGACCGGCACGACCGGCGGGACCAGCAACGCCGCCAGCAGCGCCAGCAGCGCCAGCAGCGCGCTCATCCGCAGCGGGAAGTCGACGACCGATCCGGCGAGGATCAGCGCGATGCCCGCCGCCGCGCCGGTCGCCTGCACCCGCCGGACCGCGCCGTCGGGTGCCGCCCGGGCGCGCAGCGCGGCGATCAGTGCCACCGCCAGCACCGCCAGTCCGGCCAGGAGCAGCAGCACGGCGGGGACGCCGCCCTCCAGCAGCAGTTCGAGATAGTCGCTGTGCGCGTGCGGCACGGTCAGCACCGTGATCTGCTCGATCGGCTCGACCGCGGTATAGACGGTGCGGAAGCTGCCGAAGCCGGTGCCCCATGGCAGCGCCTCGCGTGCGGCGAACAGCGTATTGTCCCAGTAATGATAGCGGTCGTCCTCGCCGACCGTCGCGAAGCGGGCGAGCGCGTCCTGCACCAGCGGCGTGAAATACAGCGCTACCGCCGCCACCGCCGCGCCGCCGATCGCCAGCGGCACGATCCGCCCGCGCGGCAGCAGCGTGAGTGCCGCGACCGCCACCGCCACCGGCAACAGCAGCAGCCCGGTGCGCGACGCGGTGGCGAGCACGCCGATCGCCAGCAGCGCGATCACCATCGCCGCGATCACCCCGCCGCCGCCCGATCCGCGCCGCCGCCTGCCCGGCATGGCGACGACGCCCGGCACCCCGGCCAGCACGATCGCGACCAGCAGCAGCGTCGCCTGATGGTTGCGGTTGACGAACAGGCCGACGCCGTATGCCCGGTGCGCCGTCTCGAACAGCAGCGGCGCGGCGTCGGGGCCTGCCGCCACCTGCAATGCCGCGATCAGCACGCCGACCAGCGCCACCCCGACCACGATCCGCATCGCGACCACCCGCTCGCGCCACGACCAGCCGAGCGCGGCCAGCAGCACCCCCCATGCGGGCAGCTGTGCGAGGATCGTCGCGCGGGTGGCGTCGGGGGTCAGGCTGAGCGGGCGCCATGCGCCGTCCCATCCGAGCGTGCGATAGACGGTCGCCGCCGCGGCCTGTCCGGGCATCGCGCTCCACCAGCCCCATGGCAACGGCACCAGTTGCAGCAGCGCCAGCAGCAGCGCGAGCGCCGCGACGGCAAGGACCGCGCCGCCGACCCGCCCGATGCGCGCGCCGCGCAGCCGGTGCAGGGCAAGGGCGATGACCACCAGCGCGAACCATTCGATCGCGGTCTCGACCAGCGGATAGCGGCTGCCCCCACCGCCGAGCAGCAGCACGAACCCCAGAAAGACGAACGGCAGCCGCCGCAGCCAGCCGCCCCGTGCATCGCCGTCGTCCGGGTTTGCGCTTTGCTTGCCGCCATGCGATCGACGGGCGAGGAATGCGGGAGGTGCCATGGTCATCGATCCTGAAACGGGAGGCGGGCGGCGCCGACGGTTCGCGACGCTGCTCGCGCTCCTCGTCTGCCTGACCGGGGCGGGCGCACCGTCATCCGATCCCGATCTTGCGCTGGAAACACGGGTCGCGACGGTCGGCTACCGGCTGGCTGCGGGCGCGCGGGCACGCTGCCCCGTCCCTGAAGTCATGGCCGGAATGGTCCTTCACGACATCGGCGGATATGCGCAAAGCGACCGGCCCGCAATCGCCAAGTCGCCGGGGCTGGGCGACGGCTTCGGCATCCGCGCGCTGGTGCCGGGCGGTGCGGCGGCGCGCGCGGGCCTGCGCGCCGGGGACGAGATCGTCGCGCTGAACGGTCGCGATCTCACAGGATTCGCCCGCGACGCCATCGGCCGGACGGGCAGCTTCGATCGCAGCGAACGCTTCACCGACCTGCTGGCGGCGGCACTGGCGCCAGGTCCGGTGGACCTGCGCGTACGGCGCGGCGACGGCGAAGCGACGGTGCGGCTGGCGGGCGATCCGGGCTGCGCGGCGCGCTTTGCCGTCGCGGTCGAGCGGACGCCCAATGCCCGGGCCGACGGGCGGTACGTCGCAGTCACGTCCGGGCTTGCGGCACGCGCGGCGAGCGACGACGCGCTTGCCTTTCCGATCGCGCACGAGATGGCGCATATCCTGCTCGGCCATGTCGCGGTGCGTCGCGCCGGGGCGGGCGTGGCGGTGCTGCGGGCGCAGGAACTCGCCGCCGACGACCTCGCGCTCGCGATCATGGCCGATGCGGGCTATGCGCCGCGCGCCGCCGTGCCGCTGCTCGCCAGCCTGGGAGGGGTGCTGCGCATCGATCGTGCCCATCCCCCGCTGTCGCTCAGGATCGCGCGGATCGAGGCGGCGCTGCGTGTCGGGGGCGGAACGCGCTGATGCGCGTCACGAGTGGGTACCGGCCCACTCCCGCGCTTCCGAACGAGGCCTCACGCATTCAGCACATAGGTGATGAGGAAGCAGGCGGCGGTCAGCAGCGTCATCGCGACGATGAAGGCGATGTCGGCGATCCGCTCCAGCCGGTGGAGCCGCACCGCCGACTGCACCCGCATCGCGAAATAGGCGGCCAGCGTCGCGATCAGGAAGGTCAGCGCGTCGAGCGACAGCAGGTCGTCGATGATGCTGTGCCGCCGGTGGATCGACAGCGTGACATGGAGCAGGCTGATCCCGGTCAGGCACACGCCGACCATCCCCGCCGCCGTCGGGCAGATCAGGCGGCAGGTCCGCTCGTCGAGCGGTACGGCGCGCCGTCGTTTCCTCGTCTCCTGCATGGCGTCCTCCACCGTGTGCCCGACCGGCTTGGCGCAGGACGGCCTACGCCGTGCTGGCCGCCACATGACGTTTTGGTCATGTCGCCAGAAGAAAATGCGCGACCGGCTCGCGAGAGCCGATCGCGCAAGGCGAGGGGTAAGGAGAGAAGGTGCGGCGCGTCAGAAGCGCCCGCGAATGCCGACCAGCAGCATGCGGCCGGGATTGTACTGGTTGAAGGTCGCGTTGGGGAACTGGAAGTAGCTCGACTGCGCTTCCTTGGTGATGTTGATGACGTTCACCACGACGGTCGGCAGATAGGCGTTGCCCGTGATCTTGCCGAGGTCGACGTTGCCCGAGAAGTCGAGCTGGCCATAGTCGCGCCCGAAGATCGCGGCGGCGGGCAGGCCGTTCTGGTTCAGCCCCGACGCCTGCGACCCTTCGTTATAGGTATAGGTCAGCCGCGCCGACAGTCCGTTGCCTTCGTAATAGCCGGTCAGCGTATAGGTCATCGGCGCCACGCCCAGCGCGATCGCCGGGGCGCCGGTGCCTTCGCCCCGCTGGTCGATCAGCGTGAGGTTGCCCTGCACGCCGAACCCCTCGACGCCGATGTAGCGCGTCAGGAAGTCGAGCGGCTGCGTCACCTGGAACTCGAGGCCGTTGACCTTCAGCTTGCCGTCGGCGTTCACCTGCTGCTGGATCTGGACGATCGCTTGTTCGGGCGCGATGCCCGCCGGACGGGCGCGGTCGATCAGCGCCTGCTGCTGCGCCTGCGTCAGCGAGGCGAAGGTGATGCCGTACTGCCCCAGCGTCGAGAAGGGCACGCTGGTGAGGCCATTGACCGTGAAGCCGGTGATCGACTTGCGGAACGCCGCGAACGCGATCACGCCCTCGCCGCCGGTGTAATATTCGAAGCCGAGGTCGATGTTGTCCGAGATATAGGGGTTGAGGGCATTGTTGCCGAGCGTGCCGACGTCGGCCGAGGGCGAGGTGAACGACGCGCCGGGCAGCAGCTGGTTCGGATCGGGCCGGGTCAGCGTGCGCGAGATCGAGCCGCGCGCCACCGCCTTGCGCCCGAAGCTGTAGGCGACGCTGGCCGAGGGCAGGAAGTTGGAATAGAGCCGGTTGCTCTGCGCGAACAGGATCGTCGCGGCATAGCATGACCCGTCGAGCGCGAAGCCGTTGGCGCTGCTGCCGGGGCAGGTCACGCCGTTCCGGGTGTTGCGCGGATCGGCGATCACGGTGCGCCCGCCGACGATCTGTTCGGTGCGGACATAGCGGACGCCGCCGTTCAGCCGCAGCGTGTCCTCGTCGCCGATGTTGATGATGCCGTTGCCCTCGACGAAGGTGCCCGTCACCTTCTCGCGGATCAGGCCGCCGTTCGCGCCGCTGGTGCCCGAGCCGGTCTCGGTCGCGCCGCCGAGCAGCGTGTCATAGCCGGTGGCGGCCTTCACCTTGTTCCAGTCGACGGTGACGAAGCCGTTGTCGCCGGGCAGCAGGAAGCCGGGCACCGCGGCGGTCGGGATGATCGATCCGCGATAGACGATCGGCTGCCCGCCCGCCGTGGCGGCGGTGCCATAGGCGGGATAGGTCGGATATCCCGCGGCGGGCACCGTGCCCGGCTGGTTCGCGCCGTCGCAGATCGGCTGGCGGTTGGGGCTGGGCAGCAGGACGCTGGGGTTGTTGCCGCACACCGCCGCCGACCATGCGTTGCTATTGTCGAACGGGGTGATCCGGCGCTGCGTGTCGTCGTACGCGCCGCCGACGCGGACGCTGAAGCGCTGTTCGTCGCCGAACAACAGGCTGCCGCGCACGCCGCGCGTCTCCGTCCGGCGTTCCTCGCCCGACAACTGCACGCGGCCGCCGCCCGCCCAGCCGAAGTTGCGCGGATCGTTCAGGTCGATGTTGCTCCTGATCGACGGGATGCCGCCGTCGTTGCGGTACGTCACGGTCGTGCCGCTGCTGGCGGGGGTGATGACGAGGAAGGTCGGGCTTTCGCGGCGGAAGTTGCTGCGGGTATAGTTCGCCTGCACATCGCCCTTGATGAAATCGTTGACGACGAACTCGGCACCGGGATTGACGCCCCAATAGTCCTGCGTGTCCTTGTAGGGGCGATATTCGAGGAAGAACTGCGCATTGGCATAGGTGCCGCCGGTGACGACGCAGCCCGACGAACAGTCGCTGCGGTCATAGGTGGTGTTGAGCGGGATCGCCGCGCCGTTGCGCACCGCCCAGTTGAGCGCGTTGCGGGTGAACTGGGTGTCGCGCCTGGCGTACATGCCGTCGATGTAGAAATGCAGCGCGTCGCTCGGCCGCCATTCGAGGCTGGCGAGGCCGTTGTAGCGGGTCCGCTCGCCGATCTCGGTGCGCGGACGGCCAAGGCGCGGGAGCAGGCCGTTGTCGATCTGCTGGATGGTTGCGCCCGGATTGTTGCGCAGCAGGAACGCCTCGTCGATCACTGTGCCGGTGACGAGGCCGTTGCCCGCATTGGCGGGGACCGTCGCCGGGATGGTGAAGTTGCCGCCTGCGGTCGAATTGCGGGTCGAGGAGCTGCTCTGCGCGGCGGTCAGGTTCGGGTTGGTCCAGCCGATCGTCTCGAACCCGTCGACGCGGAACTCGTTATGCACCGCCGCCCCGCCGACGAGGATGCCGAAGTCGCCGAAGGTTGCGCTGGCCAGCACATGGCCGCGATAGCCCCATTTGTCGGCGCTGCTGACCTTCGATCCCTGCAGGCCGTAGCTGACATAGGGCTTGGGATTGTCGAACGGGCGCGCCGACCGCAGGTTGACGGTGCCTGCCGCGCCACCCTCGATCTGGCTGGCGGTGGGCGACTTGCTGACGGTCAGCTGGGTGAACAACTCGGTCGGGATCAGGTCGAGATCGACCTCGCGGTTGGTGCTCTGCGCATCGAAGCGGACCGAGGCGATCGCGATCGGCGCGCCGTTCAGCAGCACGCGGGTGAAGTTGGTGCCCAGACCCCGGATCGCGACGTTCGCGCCTTCGCCGGTCACTTCGCGGCTGATTGTCACGCCGGGGATGCGGTTGACCGATTCGGCGATGTTGGTGTCGGGAAACTTGCCGATATCCTCGGCGAAGATCGAATCGGTAAAGCCGATCGAGTTGCGCTTCGCATTGGTCTGGCTGGCGAGCGAGGCGCGATAGCCGGTGACGACGATCTCGTCATTGCCGGTCAGCGAGGGATCGGCGGGCGGCTGATCGGTCGAATCGATCGCGGTCGGCTGGGTATTGCCCGCACCGTCCTGTGCGGCGGCGTCGGCGGGCGCATTGGTGACGACGGTAGCGGTGGGCGGCGTGGCGGTCTGCGCCAGCACCGGCCATGCCGTGGTACCGAGCAACAACAGCGACAACGAACCGGCGCGGCGCAACAGAAGCGTGGTGCTCATAAACCCTCTCCCTGGTGAGCGTCACGGATTCGCGATCGCCCTGTGGGAAAGCTGGTAGCGCTATCATATCTGTCTGGTCAACCGGCTAGACCAATATTACCAATCGGCCTGTCGTATTTTGCCTTCGCTGTCGGGGCGGGTGTGTCGGTTGCCCGCGTCTGGCCCGTTGTGCATAGCGCCTCGCGTACCCGAACCTACTATCAGGACCGATCGGTATTCAGCGATACGCCTGGATTTCCGTCATTCCTGCGCAGGCGGGAATCCATCATGCTGACGTTTCGGCCGGATCCGCGACGCTGGCGTATGAGAGACTTCCGCCTGCGCGGGAGTGACGGGGGGGGAATGGAGCGGCCTTCCTGAGTCGGCGAACGGAATGTCGATCGCCCATCTTTGCTCCTCGCCAATCGCTGCTGTCCGGCCTGACCAATATGTAACGCTATCATGGGTTTACGGCGCGTATCGTACGAGACCAGGGCTCGACACGGTGCGGCGAAGCGGTGTTGCCACACCAGTTTCATCGGATAGGATGATAGCGATACCTGCGCCTGCGATCCCTCCGGTCGGGGCGCGGCATTCCTTTGTTAAAGGCCCAGCCCGAGGTTCGTGGGCCGGCGAAAATCCGCGCCGTCCGGACGATATCGCCAAACGCCCTGCGATCCGTTATGGGGCGCGCGTCCGGGTGCCATGCCGACGCGCGGACGGTGTGCAACTGTCACACTTCGCCGATACGGCGATTCGTCCATTCGGCAGGGGAATATCGATGACTACCGCAGCGCTGGAGCGGGATGAACGCCCCGGCCCGAAACTGGACGACAATTTCGGTCGCGCCGGTTCCTTGGGGTTCGTCGTGGCGGTCATCGCCGCGCTCGGCTACGTCTTCTACAACGTGTATCGCGATGCGGCGGCAGCCAGCGTCGATCCGCTGACGCTGATGCCCTTCGCCCTGTTGCTGCTCGCGCTGGTGATCGCGCTGGCCTTCGAGTTCGTGAACGGCTTTCACGACACCGCCAATGCCGTCGCGACGGTGATCTACACCAATTCCATGCCCGCGCACGTCGCGGTCGTGTGGTCCGGGGTGTTCAACTTCCTCGGGGTGCTGCTGTCCACCGGTGCGGTGGCGTTCGGCATCATCTCGCTGCTGCCGGTCGAACTGATCCTCGGCGTCGGCTCGTCCTCGGGCTTCACGATGGTGTTCGCGCTGCTGATCGCGGCGATCCTGTGGAACCTCGCGACCTGGGCGCTGGGCATCCCGTCGTCGTCGTCGCACACGCTGATCGGTTCGATCATCGGCGTCGGCGTGGCCAACGCCATCGTCCAGGGGCGCAGCGGCACCGCGGGCGTGGATTGGGAAAAGGCGACCGAGATCGGCAAGGCGCTGCTCGTGTCGCCCGCGATCGGTTTCGGCGTCGCGGCGGTGTTGTTCCTCGCGATGAAGCTGCTGGTGCGCAACCGTGCGCTCTACGAGGCGCCGGTGGGCGACACGCCGCCGCCGCTGTGGATCCGCTGCCTGCTGATCTTCACCTGCACCGGCGTCAGCTTCGCCCATGGCTCGAACGACGGGCAGAAGGGCATGGGGCTGATCATGCTGATCCTGATCGGCACCGTGCCCACCGCCTATGCGCTCAACCGCGCGGTCCCCGCGCAATATGAGGCGCAGTTCGCGACCAGCGGCGTCGCCGCCGTCCGGGTCCTCGCGCCCCGTGCCCAGGCCGCGCCTGCGGCGGACGAGACGACTGCCCGCGCGCAGATGCAGGCCTATCTGGTCAGCCGCAAGCTGTCGGCGGAGACGGTGCCCGCCGTCACCACGCTGATCGGCGCGATCGACCGGGAGGTGCGCGAATATGGCCGTCTGGCCAAGGTGCCTGCGGCGGTCAGCGGCAATCTGCGCAACGACATGTACCTGACCTCGGAAGCGGTGAAGCGACTGGGCAAGGAAGGCGCGCTCGGCTTCTCCGACGCCGACAGGAAGGCGCTTGCCGACTATCGCGGCTCGCTCGACTCGGGCACGCGCTTCATCCCGCTGTGGGTGAAGATCGCGGTCGCCTTTGCGCTCGGGCTCGGCACGATGGTCGGGTGGAAGCGGATCGTCGTGACCGTCGGCGAAAAGATCGGCAAGACCCATCTGACCTATGCGCAGGGCGCGTCGGCGGAACTGGTGGCGATGGGCACGATCTTCGGCGCGGACGCCCTGGGGCTGCCGGTGTCGACCACCCATGTCCTGTCGTCGGGCGTGGCGGGGACGATGGCGGCGAATCGTTCGGGGTTGCAGATGGCCACCGTCCGCAACCTGCTGATGGCGTGGGTGCTGACGCTGCCGGTGTCGGTGCTGTTGTCGGCTTCGCTCTATTTCCTGCTCAACCGGCTGTTCGGCTGATCGGGCTATGGGGGCGGATGCGATGCAGCCTGCCCCCATGCGATCGCTGTCGCGCGATTCCGTAGCCTGGCTGCTGCTGGTCCTGACGTGGTTTTCCTGCGCGTGGTTCGGATCGTGGGAATATAATCCCAACAATGCGGTGCGCATGTTCGCCGCGATCACCATCGTCGAGCAGGGCGATGCGCGGATCGATCGCTACGCGCCGCTGACGATCGACAAGGCGACGTTCGACGGCCATTATTATTCGGACAAGGCACCGGGCATCACCCTGTTGTCGCTGCCTATCGTCGCCGCTGCCGATGCGGTATCGGGCACGCGGGCGACCGATTACCCGGCGTCGTTCGACGATCCGGGGTTCAACCGCTTTCTCAAGATCCGCATCCGGCTGGTCGCGGCGATCGTCTGTGCGGGCCTGAGCGCGCTGGCGGCAATGCTGCTCTACGATCTGGTGCGCGGGGTGACCGGACAGGCGGGGGCGGGGGTGGTCGCGGCGCTCGCCTACGGCCATGGCACCACGGTGTGGGGGTGGTCGACCACCATCTTCGGCCATGCCGCCGTCGCCGCGCTGCTGCTGATCGCCACATGGGCGGTGTGGCGCGGCACGCGCGGCGGGCCGATCCGCGCGGGGTATCCGCTGCTGGCCGGGCTGGCGCTCGGCTGGGCGGTGCTGATCGAACATTCCGCGCTGATCGCGGGGCTGCCGGTCGCCGCCTATGCCGCGTGGCAGTTGCGGGGGCGACCGGCGGGCGACCGGCTGCGCGTCGTGGCGCTGGTGCTGGCGACCGGAGCGACCGCGCTCATTGCCCTTATCGGCTATAATCTCTTCGCCTTCGGGACGGTGTTCCGGCTCGGCTATTCGGGCGTCACCGATTTCGCGGGGATGCAGGAAGGGTTCTTCGGCCTGACCTACCCCAAGCCCTATGTTCTCTACCAGCTGACCGTGGGCGAGCGGCGCGGGATATTGTGGGTGGCGCCGATCCTGATCGTCGCGCCGTTCGGGATCGCGCTGCTGGTGCGCGAGCGGGCGACGCGGGCGATCGGGTTGCTGGCGCTGGGCGGGGCGCTGCTGCCGTTCCTCATCAACGCCTCCTATTACTATTGGGACGGCGGCAATGCGACCGGGCCGCGCCATGCGTTGCCCGCGGTCGGCTTCCTGTGCATCGGCATCGGCATGTTCTGGGCAAGCGCGCTGCGCTGGTCGCGCGTCGCGGTGGCGGCGCTGCTGGCGGGATCGATCGTGCTCAACATGGCGATCGCCAGTGCCGAGATCACCGCGCCGGGCAGCGAGGAACAGGCGCTGCGCATCAGCGTGCTGCGCGACCGGTTCGATCCCGGCTATCTGCGCACCGTCGCCGACGAATGGTGGGGCTATACCCCGTGGCAGGGGTTGGCGATCTGGGCGGTGGTGGCTGGGGTGCTGACCGTGGCGTTGCTGCTGGCGCTGCGGCGGCAGGCGGCGCGCTGAGGCGCTACTCCGCCGCCTGCGCCTGCGGTGCGGGTACGTCGAAGCCGTAGCGCGCCTCCACCTCCGGATCGAGCCACGCATGGATATGCGCGCGATCGGCGTCGGATACCGGCGCATAGGCGGTCGGCACGAACGGGCGGAATCCCTGCCCCTTGTAGCTGTCATGCGCGACGAACGGCTCGGCCCGCGTCAGCCCGGTCGCGGCGGCGAGGGCGTCGATCACCCCCTGCGGATCGGCGAGGAACGCATCCTGCCCCAGCAGCGCGACATGGTGCGCCCGGTCGTGCAGCCCCGCCCAGTGGCGCAGCTTGGCGGTGCGCTTGGCCAGCGGATTGGCGAAGCGCTCGCCCGTCACGGGGCAGCGTTCGTGCAGCATCTCGCGCCCCAGCACCGGATGATCCCCCTCCACGCCCCAGAATTCGGTGTCCCAATAGCTGTGCCACGGCGCGCGGATGAAGTCGGAGAAGGACAGCCGCTTCAGCTCGGGATGGGCGTGCCACGGCTGGCGGTGCAGGCTCTGCACCCATTCGACGGGGTCGCGCGCGATGGCGAGCACCAGCACGTCGCGCGGGAACAGCACCTGCTCCGGCACGAACCAGTGCTTGAACCCGTAGGCCTCTGTAAAGGCGGCGCGGCCAAGGTTCGCCTCGATCGAGCGGATCAGCACGTTGGTGCCCGAACAGCGCTGGCCATAGACCTGGATGCTGCGGATCGGCGCGTCGCCGCGCCGCAGGATGGTCAGGCCGGGACGGGGGTGGCTCCAGCGGTCGGCCATCGTGAATTCCTATTCGAGCGGTCGGAAATTGTTGCGCAATCGCAATGATTTACGCTATGGGCGATACGCGAGCGGGCGGCAAGGGTTCCGCCGCGTCCGTACGATTCGGGTTTCTCCGGGGGGCATATGCACGACGCGCCGATCACCTTCTTCATCCACCATCAGGGGCGCGGCCACGCCAATCGCGCGATGGCGATCGTCCGCGAACTGCCGCCCGCGCGGCGGGTGACGATCCTGTGCGCGCGGCCCGAGCTGTTCGCCGGGTTCGACCGGCCCGTCGAGATCGTGGAACTGCCCAACATGATCGGCGCGCCGGTGCCGACGCGCGCGCTGTTCGACCAGCCGACGCCCGAGGTGCTGCACTGCGTGCCGCTGGGCGTCACGGCGACGCGGCGGACGATGCGCACCATCCTCGACCATCTGGACGAGGTGAACCCGGCGCTGTTCGTGGTCGACGTATCCGCCGAGATCGCGCTGATGGCACGCATCGCCAGCGTGCCCGCGATCAAGATCCGGATGCACGGCGACCGCACCGATCCGGGGCATCTGGGGGCCTATCAGGCCTGCGTCGGATTGCTCGCCCCCTTTGCCGAGGGGATCGAGCAGGACGATTTCCCCGACTGGGCACGGGCCAAGACCTGCTACACCGGCGGTCTGTGCACCACGACCGATCCGGTGCCGTCGAAGGCGGAGGCGCGCGCCCGGCTGGGGATCGCGTCCGAGCGCGAGGTGGTGCTGGTGCTGACCGGCGGCGGCGGGGCGGGAACGCCCTATGCGCCGCTGACCATGGCGGCGCGCGCGGTGCCGGACGCGCTGTGGCTGGTGATCGGCCCGGTCCACCGCGAGGGGCACGAGACCGACTTCGGCAATCTGGTGGAGAAGGGCTGGGTGGCGAACGTCACCGACCATATCGCCGCCGCCGATGTCGTCATCGCCTCGGCGGGCGACAATACGGTGCATGAGATCGCGCGTGTCGGCCGCCCCTATATCTGCGCGCCCGAATGGCGATATTTCGCCGAACAGACGCGCAAGGCCGACCGGCTGGCCGAGGTCGGGGCGGCGGTGGCGCTGCACCAATGGCCCGGTGCGCTGGCCCCGTGGCGCGGGTTGCTGGACGCCGCGAAGGCGCTCGATCCGGCGGCGCTGGCCGCGCTGTACGACCCCGCCGCCGCGAAGCGGGCCGCCGATTATATCGAGGGGCTGGCGGTGCGCCTCTGGGCCGAATGACGCGCGGCACGGGCGAACAGCGCGGCGGCGACCAGCCATAGCGTGCCGAACAGCCCGGTGCCGACCGTCACCTCATACACCCCCTGTCCGCCCGGCGCCGCCCAGCCCATCGCCCAGCCGGTGATCCCGGCCAGCAGCTGCGCCCCGGCGGCGGCGAGCATCGCCCGCGCGGTGCCTGCGGCCCGCAGCCGGGCGAGCAGCGTGCCGCCGACCGCGACCAGCAGCACGATCAGGAACACCGCGTTGGCGTCGTTCTCCTCGTCGCCGAGCAGGCCGACCGCGGCATTGACCCACACCAGTAGGAACGCCGCCGCCGTCGCGACCAATGCCCCCAGCCGATAGGACAGGCTGGCCGACATCCGCACCGCCACTTCGATCGCACCGCCCGCGATGCCGAGCAGGACGGCGGCGAACACATAGTCGGAAAGCGTCCACGGCGCGCCTGCGACCAGCGGCAGCAGCAGCAGGGCACCGGCGGCGCTCCAGCCGATCGGGCGCCAGGGGAAGGGGGTGGTGGGCATGGGATTCTCCTCGGTGATTGACGGGGGAAAGCCATGCCCGGTGCGCCGGCTGAGCGGCATGAGGGACGGGTGAGGATTTGGTGATGTCACCGAAGAATCGCCTCCGGCACCGTATCCCCGCGCAGGCGGGGATCCAGAGCCGGAGACGCGACCCGTCGGCCTGTTCCGCCCTGGACCCCCGCCTGCGCGGGGGTACGTCGGCGGCGCAGGCGGCCACGGCATAGGACAGGCCTGGACCCCCGCCTGCGCGGGGGTACGGTCGTGCCCGGCGCCTTCAGTCGAACGTCTTCCTGCGTGTCCGACGGGGGAAGGGGGCAAGCGACATTACCGCCGCCCGCGCTTCAATACTTCACCCGCGTCGCGCGCAGCTTGTAGCGCTTGAGCGCGTCCTGCACGCTGCCGTCGCCCGCCAGATGCCCGGCGCCGACCGCGACGAACACCGTGCCCGGCTTCTTCATCCGCTCCTCGATCCACTTGGCCCAGCGGGCGTTGCGATCGGTCAGCAGCACGCGCTTGAGTTCGGGGCTGATCGTCATCTCAGCGTTCATCGTCGCGGCGAGCGCGGCGGGATCGCCCTTGGCCCATTGATCGACCATCGTGTCGATCGTCTTGCCCGCTTCGGGCAGTTCCTTGATCGTCTCGGTCAGGAACGTCACCTGCGCCGCGTCGGTCAGCGAATCGAAGAAGCCGAACTGCTGCTCCAGCGTCTCCAGCCCCGTTACCGGCTTGCCCGCCGCCTTGGCCGCTGCCGAGATGGTCTGCTCCGCGCCGCTCGCCGGATCATAGCCCTGCTTCTGGAGCGTCACCAGCGTCAGCGTCGAAGCGGCGAACCACGGATCGACCGCTTCCAGCGCCCCCTCAGGCAGCCCGGCATCGGCCACCGCCTTGGCATAGGCGGGGCGTTCGGCGGCGGGCAGCTTCTCGCTCAGCTTCGGGCCGGTCACGTTCACCGCCGACTTCATCACCGCCGCCTGCGCCTGTTCGGGCGTCGGCATCGGGATTTCGAGCACGACCTCGTTCGACTTGTCGAAGGCGGTCTTCACCGCTTCGTCGAACCACGACAGGCCGGGCTTCAGCACGTGGATCGTGCCGAAGAGATAGATGGTCGTGTCCTTGTCCCTGACCACCCACAGCGCCGGATCGGCATCGCGCGTCGCCGTCGCCGTCGCAGTCGGGGTCGCCGCCGGAGCGGGCGCGGGTGCCGTCTGGGCATAGGCGGGCAGCGCCCCGGCCAGAGCGAACGCGGCACTGAAACGCAGCAACATCTTCATCACAATCTCCCTTTCGCCGGGCAAGGCGGCCCCGCCGCGACCCTATGGCCTGATCCACTTGCGTGGAAGCGGTACCGGCCCGCTCCCCCACCCGGCCACCCACAGCGTATCCTGAATGGGTGGCCGGGTGGGGGAGCG
>NZ_JBDZDK010000035.1:0-30178 GCF_040049155.1 Sphingomonas silueang | reverse complement strand
TCTCCACGGCAAACATCCCTGGCCGCTCCAAAAGGAGCAGCCTAACCAATGGCCGGCTTTTACACCGCCGCGCTCAGCAAATCGCAGGCGCTCCATTGGCCTGGTTTGTCACCGCCCTCCACAAAGCCCAGGCGCATCAAGCCCACCGGCTTTCTGGCTCTCGCGGGCGTACCAATCACCAAGCTCAGCACTGAGGTTGGTGCTCATCTGCATGCTATGCGTTTCGGCATAGCTGATATCTTGGGAGAGCTGCTGTGCCCTCTCACGCGACTGGCGCGCGCGCTCCTCGAACGAATGCGCCCGGGCAAGGGCCTCTTCGCGGGAAAGCGACGAAGTGCGACTGGTGCTGCCGCGAGCGAACGTCCCGGAGCGGTTTGTGTCGGTATCGCCGATGCTTGCGCCGTTGGCGACAGTGGTGTCGTCGCGGACACTCTGCGTCGTCGAATTGCGATCATCAGTGCCGCGAGATTGATCCGCGTTGTGACTGAGGCGGTCGCCTTGGATCCCGGTCTTGGAGACCTCTCCACCAATCGAGGGAAGAGCACCAACGGCACGACCGAGCAATCCGCCTCGGCCCGTCGTTGGAGTGTTGGCGCCTGCCCCTTCCGGAGCAGGACTGGAACGGCGACCGCCACCCCCGCCGATGCTGGCTCCGATCGTGCCACGAACAGTGTCGATTGTCTCAGCGCTACGATTGTTGCCGTCGGTAAGCCGCCTCGATTGCGTAATGGCGCTTTGATCCTCGAGGCCGGTAGATGTGCCCTGACTGTTACGGACGCTCTGGTCGACGGTCGCAGTATGCTGCGAGGTTGATCCCGTTTCCCAGCCTCGGATTTGCTCGGCAGAAACCCCGGTGGCCCAACGACCCGTCTGGCTATATGTCGTCAACGCCGCTGCAGAGGCCTCGTCACTTTCAGCAGATCGGTCATAGGCGCTCTTCGTGGTCTTCATATCCGAAAGGAAGCCCGCATTTAGGGTTGGCGTGCTCTCAAATCGACTAATTGCCCCGTTTGTATCAATTACGGAGTGGCCGTTGCCATAGCTGCTTGCGGTGGCACCATTGTCAAATCGGAAGCTCGAACCGGCAGCACCCGACGAAAACATGGGTGTGTCTTGCCAATTGTTGCTTTGACGCATGTTCGATGTCGAGTTGGCGAAGCTCGTGTTGCCATAAGAATAGTTGCCGGTCGTCTGCTCGGCCGCAGCCGCTTCAGCTGCGTTCTGAGCCGGGTTGAGGACCGATGTCGCCTGACCCGAGATACTCATCGCGCCCTTGGCGAGACCCGCCGCGAGGAAGGGCACACTCATCAGCATGAAGCCGGCGATCGTGGCCGTCTCGGCATTGACGGCGCCGATGCCCGCGAACGTGCCTAGCGACATACCTCCTTCCGCTGCGCCTTGGGCGGCACTGGTGGCGCGCGTCATGCAGATCATGTGGAGGATGACGTACAGCGGCCCCCAAGACGCGAGGTAGAAGAACCCGGTCAGATAGCCCTTGAGCGCCCCGACCCCCGTTTGAGGCATCAGGAAGAGCGGGAAAATCACCGGGAACATCGCGTAGAACACGACCGTGAGCACGATGTTGAGGATCGGAACCCAGCTCATCGCCTGTTGGGCGATCGAGTTGTACGTGTTGCGCGCCTGAATGTCCGCCCGCGTCGTGGCGAAGGTATCGATCGACGCCGCGCCCGGACCACCGGCCATCCCGTCGCGAGCCTGCATGAACGCGTTGATCGCCGTGTTCTGCCGCATCACGGCTTCGTAGTTGGCGCTCGAGGCGGTGAAGGCCTGATTGACGATCGGAACATCGGCACGAAGCTTAGCCGAGGCGACGGCGGTCGACAGTTTGGGGAAGGCCTGCTTCGACCAGATCGGCGTGTGCGCCGCGATCATCGGCGTCCATTGCTCTGAGAGCAGGTTGTAGGCGTTGTTGCACGTGATGATGTCGCTTGTCACCGACGCACCGTTGCGGCTGACCCAAGGCTGCGACCGGGCGACCGAACCCGGCCCCATCGCGCTCCATAGGTCCTTCGCGTTCGCCAAGTCGGTCATCGACTTCTGACCGAGCATGATGTCGCCGAACACGCAGTTCTTGAAATGCGCCGACAGGTTGGTCGCAAACTCGGCGTCGCGGATCTCGAAATTGCGCGTCGCGTCGAAAAGGCGCGCGCCATAGACCATGCCGTTAGTTGAGTAGTTCAGCTGGCTTGGCATCGTGAAAACCGTCTCGGCCGTGCGGGTGAGCCAGTCACCGACCTGACTGGTGAAGCTCGCGATCACGCCCAGCCCGAGGGGCACGTTGGCAACGGTGGCAGGGGCCAGCGACGGGTTGATGCGGTCGGTCACCTTCACCGACACGGTAGGGACCATCAAGCACATGTAGATGAGCGTCGAGCCGATGAACCAGTTCATCCAGACGCGGACGTTCATCGTGAAGGCGACGCACAGAAGCGAATAGATCAGGCCGAGGACCATGACGACGCGAAGGAGCGAACGGTAGCCGCCCCCTCCCGTCCACGCTGCGACGGCGTTGAACGTGTTGACGATGTATTCGCCACCGCCGATCGTGAAGACCTCGACCATGCCGTTCGTCCTTAGTTGAGGCCCTGCGCGCTCAGCCCGCGCGAGAAATTGAGCGAAGCGGCCATCGCCGGCGACATGCTGTTCTGCAGGGTCGATTCCAGCATCACGGATTTGTTGATGAGGAAGATCGTCTGATTGAGCTTGTCGTTCAGCTTGAAGTCGCGCTGCGAGTAGCGGTCACGTGCCGACGCCAGCTGCTCGCGCCATGCCTTGCTGACGTCGACGTCACCCGACTGGACCTGGACCGATGACTGGCTGATCCGATCGAGCATGTTGTCGATCATCGCCGAGAGCATGTTCACAGCGACGATCTCGGCAAGAGCGTTCGTCTCACCGGGATTAAAGCTCTGGTGTGCCATCGCTTGGACCGCGAGCATTTTGTAGAGCGGGATCGTCGTCATATTGAGGAGCTGCTGCTCCCCAACGTCGAGCGCGCTGTCGGTGCGGATCTTCGAGTTGATCGAGTCGATCATGCCCTTGATCTTCGTGCGAAGTCCGGTCGCGATCTGAAGAGTCTGTTCGGTGACCTTGAGGCACTTCAGCTGCTCGTCGCACTTCAAAAACTTGACCGGTTGCCCGCCCGTGCCCGTACCATCGAGAAGGGCGGTGACGACCGCCTCCTCGGCAGGCCCATGAAAGACCACAGCCGGGCCGCCGTCATCGCCACCCTTCGGGTTGACGATGATCGTGCCGACGAGGGTCATCAGGTATTCCGAGAACGCCTGATCGAAGGTGCCGAACTTATTGGACTTCTGGATTGCGTCCCAGGTGTAGTTGCGCGGCGTGCCGGCCGCATTCTCCGCCACCTTGGGATCGGTGTTGGCGTCGATCGTCGACTCCTGCTTATTTCCCGGTCCGCACTCCTGACGGGACCGCGCCCAGTCGGAGAAGATGCCTTGGCTGTTGCCGATCGCCGCGCAGACGTTGGACCGCGCTCCGGCCATCTTCGGCCATAGGCCCCCCACCAGGCCCTGCGCTGCCTCGCACGACGAGATGTTCATCTGGTTCATCTGCTGCGCCTTGTTGGCCATGCCATCCATGACCTTGCCGATTTCGGGCGAGACGCTGTCGATCGCGAGCTGGAACGCGAAGCCGAGCGCGTTGTTCGCGGTCGCCTTCAGCATAGCGACCATCTCGGCGCCGTTGATGAACGAGAAGGAGCCGGTGAAGATGTCGATGCCGCCACACCCGGCGCGCACGCTCGGCATCTGGAGATTGAGGGGCTGCACGCTCTTTTGCGGGAAGCGGGTCCAGACATTGCCCATCGAATAGTATCCGGCGCTCTGGCCCTGATATGCGCTGGGGCCAGTGACATTGGCGGCGCCGCCCGCGTCCTGGAAGAAGCTATTCATCTGCCCGGCGACGTCGGCACGCGCGATGTCGACCGGGATCATGCTCGCGGCCCCGAGGCACGCGACGACCGCGGCGGACCGCCGCAGGAAGACGCGGAAGGGGGAGGGGCGGGGTTTGCAGGTGGTAGCGGTCATCAGAAATCCTGACCCGGCTTGGTGTTGGTGAGCATGAAGATCCGCTCCATGACCTCGTCGGCCGACATGACGCCGAAGCCGATGGGCACGGTCTTGCGGGTCACGGTGTCGAAGAGGACGAGCGCAGGCGTGGCCAGCGGCACGCCCATGCGCTCGCGCTGGCCGCTGTCGACCACGTAATTGGGGAAGGTTCGGCTCGGACCGCCATCGGTGGAGACGGCCATCACGGTCATACGATGACTGTCGGCGACCGAGCGGAGGATCGGAGAGAAAACCTCGCACGCGGCGCAGCTCTGCGCGAAGAAGTAGAACATGCCGTACCGCTGGCCGATACGAGACAGCGCCTGATCGCGCGTTGCGCTGCGGTTATCGGTCCAGGCACGCTTGCCGACGGTGGAGACCGGTCGCTGCAGCGTGTAGTCGATGTCGGGGTTCTGCCAGAGCGCGCGCTGCCAGGTGTCGGAGAAGGTGGAGGCCCGATCCAACTGCTCGCGCTGATAGCGCACATAGGCGATGACGTTGGCCTCGGTCGGCTCGAGGATGGCGCGGTTCTTCAGCTCGTTGAGCTGCTTGGAGATCGCCTTCATCCGGTCCGTCGCCGAGGCTTGAGCCTGCTGGGCAGCTTGCGGCGACTTGGTGGGGGTCTTCGGACGCTCGCAATAGAACCACTGCCCGAGGCGGCGCTGGCCGCAGTAGAAATCGTCACCCTGAACAGGCGTATCGACGCTTGCCTCGAGGACGTCAGGCTGCACCTGGTCCTCGCTCTCCGCGTCGTCGCCGGCATCGGCCATCGCCGCTGATTGGAGGTCGAGCGACTGCGCCCCCGCCGGCGCCGCGACCGGCGCGGCAGCTGCGAGGAGCATGAGAAGCGTGGCGGCGAAGCGGCCGCGGCGGTTATCCCTGATCGTCATCATCGTCGTGCTCCCCGTCGAGCTCAATCATTGCGAGTTGAAGGACGTGCATCATCCGCGCGACGTCGAGCATCTTGGTGCCCTGATCGAGCATGCGGACGATCCCACGGAGGTGGCTGCGGCCGTGCTTGCGGCCCTTGATCGTGGCGCGCATCCCGCTGTCGCGGCGCACCAGCCAACCGGCGTCGACCATACGAGGAAACGATCGCTCGATCTCTCGCGGGTCGATCTGACAGTCGAACCAGTGCCCGACCGTCTGTGCGACCTCGCCGGCTGACGTGCCCCGCCCGGAGCGGTGGATCCGCAGGAAGATGGCGAGGTCGAGCACCGACATGTCGACGGCGCATGGTCCCCCCGGACCTTCCACATCATTTGCCCCCGTGAAGGTCATAATACCCCTGAATTATTTGCTGGATGTCGGTCATGACACTGACCTCGTCGGGCAATTTCGCGGCGTCCATGAACTCGGCATAGACCTCCGAAAAATCCATTTTCGACAGGTCGAGGCGCTGAAACTCCTCGATGGTGAAGCCCTTGCAGGTCTCGTCCTTGGGCTTGCCCCACGGCTTGTTAATCTGCTGGCGGCCCTGCTCCTGCAGGATGCGGGATAGCTTGCTGCCGAAGCAGCAATAGGCGTCCTTCGACGTGACGCAGATGCCGAGCACCTTGTCCGAACAATAGGAGCCAACCTTGTGGCACAGCCCCTTGTCGTCCTTCTCGTCGAGTTGCTTCTCGGCCGAGCTGCACAGCCAGGGCGTCAGCAACGGCACACCCTTGCCCGAACAGCAGTTGGACGCGCCAAAGATCTTCTTGTTGCAGGTCCCGCGCTCGCCGGAAAAGACCGTCAGGTTGTTCGGATCGAACTGCTTGCCGGCGTCGCCGATCGAGTGAAGCGCGACGAGCGCGTCCTTGAACTCGGTCGAGGCTTCGCGCTCGATCTGCTCGCAGTTGCCGTTGAGGCAGTAGACGTCGTTGCCGCAGACATACTGCTTGTCGGTCGACGCCGGGTCATCCGGCAGCGGGCAGCTATAGACGCGCTGCGATACCTTGCAGGCCCCCGACTGGGGATCGTCGAGACATTCGTCGCGCAGGAATTTGCACTGCTTGTTGTCGTCCAGCGAGCCGCAGTCGCTCGCCGGTTCGAGCCGCTGGCAGGTAAAGGTGCGCGACCAGGCCCAGCAGCTCTGCGTCACTGGCACGCCTTCAATCGTGCGTGTTTCAGGGCCCTCGGTGCACACCTCGGCCGCCTGCGGCGTGCAGCTGGTGTCTGCGGCAAGCGACGGGCAGGTGCCCTCGTTGCGGGTGACGGACACGCTGACTTCGCCTTCCTTCTTCAGGTAGACCGTGCCGGTGCGAAAATTCTGGTGGCTACCCGTGTCACTGGCGGGAAGCTCGCTCGAACAGGAATAGAGCTGCGCCGTGCCGCTCAGCTTGCCCTTACAGAATTTGCGATAGTCCTCGACGTTGGTGCCGCCTGCGCCGAGTTCGATCTGCGCGTCGCAGATGTGCTTCGACACCGGCTCGGTACGGCAGACGCCGGACGCGGTCCGCGCCTGCATGACGCTATTGCGGGCAAAGCCGTAGCCCTCGTTCTTGTCGAGGACGCCGTAGTAGAAATAGCGGGCGGTGTTGACGACGTGCGGGACCATATTGCCGCGGCAGATCTCGTTGGCCTGCGTGACCTTCGAGCCCTTGTTGCAGGTCGCTTCGTAATAGCCCTTCGAGCCCACCGATGGGGGAAGCGCGGTGCAGGTGCCTTGGCTTCCGCCAATGTCCTGCCCGCCGAGATAGGTCTCGGGATCCTTCTCGATCGCGGTGCCCCGCGAGGTCGCAGCGAGGATTTCGGCATTGCTGAAGCTCGGCCGCGTGCCGCCCTTGTCGGTAACGGTGCCATAGGCGTCGCTCGTCGGCGCGGCGACCTTCCCATCCATCGTCAGCTTGTCAGGATCGTCGAAATAGCCCTTCTCTGGCAGATCGGTGCCGCCATAGCCGGGAAGCTCCTGCAGCTTCAGCTCATTCGGGCCGAGGCTATCATCGGCGCGCATCGCCTTGCCCATGGCATTGCCCTGCTGACGCGCTTCTTCGATCGTCGTCTGCGCGATGACGCCGCTGGCGCCACCCACGAGGACTGCGAGAAACAGGGAGGCGGCGACCCGCTTCATTTAGCTGGCCTTCGCCATGTTGCGCAGCGCGACCGAGGCAACACCGGCACCCGGTCCGCGCGCCGACACGAAGGTATCGAGCACATAGCGGACCGAGACGTTACCGGTGATGCGATCGTGCGCGGGCACCGCGGTGCGACAGTTAAGGCCGGAGCACAGGTCGAAGTCGGATGACACGGCCACGTAGGTCGGCACGGCCTGAACGTCGAACGCGCGGAAGAGGCGGGGATCGATGCCGACGTTCGAGAGCTGGTCCTTCTCGGTCACAACCTTGCTCAAGGCCTCGCTGAACGCCTTCATCGAATTGCCGGGAAAGCCGCGAAAGACGACCACCCCTCCGGCCTTCGCTGTGTCGGCGATCAGCTGGCGAAGCGCCGGCACCGGCATCGACAAGCTGGCGAACGCGATGAACTGGGGCGCGTCGCCGCGACCCGTCGACGAGACGTTCTGGCTGGCGCCCTTGATGATTTCATCGAAATCGAAAGCACCTTCGCCGTTCACCGGCAGGTCGGCTTTCGCCAGCTCGACGAGGTTTCCGGTGGCCTTGGTCTGAACCGCGACGGCTTCTTCGCGGAAGGCGTCGCCACGATTGCGGACGTGGTCGGCGAACGTCTCGGCATCGCCCTGCATGGCCGCCGAGCGCCGCTTGATGGCGTCGAGATCCAGACCGTCAACGGTCTGTGCGATTGCCTGAATCCCGCCGATCGTGGCGACCAGAGCGAGGACGATGGTGAAGCGACGCATGTCAGTGGTTCCTCACAGCACGCAGCAGTTGCGCTTGCGCCAGACGAGGTAGCCCATGTCCTCGCCCTTCACGGGGAAGGCCCGGCCAGCCTGCGGGGGCATGGTCGAGGCACCGAGAGGCGAGCAGGCATACTTGCCACTGACGGTCGGGATCGGGTTGGTCATCTGGACGCGGTATTGCTGCTTGCGCAGCACCGGCATCGGGTACTTGTTGCAGAGGCCCTTGGAGCCCATCGTGCCCCACGCGAGGCCCTCGCGGTGGATCTTGAAGGCGAAGCGCGCAAGCGCCAGGCGCGACGCCTGAACGTGGCCGATCGAGGCAGCGATGTTGCCGTTGACGGGGTACATCGGTCCCTGACAGCCAGCGCACCAGAAGGTCGCATCGAGAGGCAGCTTGGCGGTCGCTGCGATGCAGTCACCGGCGCACGCGGCCTGCGCGATCGGTGAGGAGAAGAGCACCGCCTCAGGATTGATGAGCGCGGTGAGAGAGTCGTCCTGCCAGAGCGGATCGACCTCGGTCATATAGGCGATGTCGAAGGACGATTGCTCGAAACAGGCGAAGTCTGCGAGGATCTCCATCCAGTAGAGCAGCGGATATACGTACCAGTGGACATGCCACTTCGACGTGTTCTGTCCGTTCCCACCTTTCTGCGACGGCCCCGACAAATTGCCCTGTCCGATGTCGAAGCCGGGCGAGATCTTGGTCCCGCCGAGGTTCACGAAACACCATGGCTTCGTCGACACGTCGGCGAGACGCACCGGCTCCCAGAAGCCGGCCGAAATACCGATGCGCGGGACGGGTGATCCGCAGGCGCAGACGGGCAAGCTGGGGTTGTCTGTATCGGGACGATTGCTCGGCCAGATCTTGAGGCCACCCACCGAAAGCGGGAACAGGCACGACCAGCACACATCCGTGATCGGGTTCACGAACTTGCCGGTGCACTTCGACTGCGCCTCCGCGCGCGGGCTCAACACCGCCGACAGGGCGAACGCGAAGAGCGCGAGGGTGAGGAGGCGCAGGCCTTTCACGCGGCCTCCTCCGGCGAAGTGGCGGCGTCGAGGTAGGCGTTGTCCGCGCGGTTCTTCCGGAAAACGTAAAGCGCCGTGTGAAGGGCCGTCGTCGCGAGGACGGCCGCCACCACGAAGGACGCGGGCCGACCAAAGAGCTTCACAAGCGGAGAGATGGCGAGGACGCCAACCGCAGATGCCACGCACAGGAACTGAAAGGTGCGGCGCATACCGCGCAGCTCGGCCGTTTCCGGCGCTGCCATCGGCGTCTTCAGGAGATCGAGCCACAGAGGCATCAGCTGTTTCCCTTCAGCTTGATTTCGGAAAGCTTCATGACGCGGCCGTCCTGCACGGCGACGGCGGGTGTGTGCCGGATGCCGAGCTTGCCCGTCAGGCGACCTTCCTGATCGAAGTAGAAGCGGCGTTGCCGCGCCGTCATCTCCTCGAGGGGGGAGCCACTGACGAGGATGATCTTGGCCTTGAGGTCGCTGTATTGGGCAGTCGCCCACGCCATCTCGGCCTTGTTGTCACCGTCGACGAACACCAGCGCCTGGGTGACGGCCGTGAAATCGAGCGGGTTCACGGTCTGACCACGCCGGGCGATGTAGTTGCCCTTCTGATCCTGAACGTCGCGCTCGATCGTGATCGTCGGGTCATAGGCCCAGGTCCGCGCTTCGGTCGCGGGAGTGATACCGGCGACGGGTTTCGGACGCCGCACGCGGGCCTCCGCCCTGCGAGCGAAGGCCGCATTCATGCGATCGATGTCGCCGTTCGCCTGCAGCCGCTGGAGCTTTGCCTCGATCGTGGCGAGCAGATCCGGCTCCACGATCGGGAATGTCTGCCCGACGATGCCATGGTCGCTCGCGCGGGTCGCCGAGCTCAGCGAAACAGAGAGGAGGGCGACGATCGCGACGGACTCCAGCGCCCGCTTCACAGGATCGGCTTTCCGACGCCGACGATCTTGTTCGCGCACGCGAAGCCGATCGCCGCATACCGGCTGTCGAAGCCATCCTTGTGCGGGCTACCGACGAAATAGCAGTCACGCGGAATGATGCCGGTCGGGCCGGGCACAAGTCGTTCGCCGAACTTTGTCAGCGGTTTCATGTGCGCGACGAGCTTACCGGCGACGATTACGTCAGCGCCGCGATGCTCAACCAGGTCGCCCGGCATGCCATAGACGATCTTGCCGAACATCTGCTTCTTTGCACCGAAGTGCCGAACGACGAGCGGCGCGGCAGGAGGCACGAAGAAGACGTATTCACCGCGCGCCGGCGTCGCAGTTTTGTGGATCACGAAGGCCCAATTCGGCAGCGACTCTGACGAGTTGATGAGCAGGGCGTGCGTGTCGCGCCATTCCGCGAGTGCATTGAGCGACGCGCCACCAGCGATGAAAAGGCCGAGCGCCGCCCAAAGCCGTTTCCTCGGCCGAAAGCGCTCAGTCGGCGCCGGTGCGCTGACCGCGTTACTGGCCACTGGGACCACCAAAGGTCGAGACGCTGGCGCCAGCAGCGCTAAGGTCGGGGGCCGGGGCGGGGACCGCTTGAGCCGTGTCCATCCCTACCGCGCCGAAGGGCGATGGGGCGGGAGCACCAGTCGGCATTTGCGTGACTTCAGGCGCAACGGCGACGGGGGCAGCAACGGGAGCAGTCGGAGCCTGTCCACGCATCATGGCACCCATCTGAGCGGGAGAGGCGGGCTGCGGCACGCGGATGCCGGCCGAATAGACGGCCTTGGCGACCTCGCCGGTGATGTCGGGGACGCTCTTCGACAGGACCGCCTCGCCGACGAGGACGACCTGCCCTGCGGCGCCACGTCGCTGAAGCTCGGTATCAAGCGCCGCCATGAAGGTCCGCATCTGCGCCTGCACCTGCTCGGGTGGCGTGGCACTGCGGGCCTGCGCCTGCACGTATTCGCCGACGATGCGCGATAGGTCCGCCTTCACGATGTGCTGCGGCTTCTCGGCCATGACGGCCTTGCTGATCCACATGGCCCAAATCAGGGCGAGGAGGAGAGCCGCACCGGTGAGGAGCTGCGGCATCGTATAGCCGGCGAATACGGCCCGCCGCGTCACCGCGCGCCCCGATGCACGAACCGGCGTGGTCTCGAGGCCGGGCGACAGGCCAAGGCCATCGTCGTTGCGGTCAATACTCGATGCTTCGGTCATGCTTGGCGCTCCCGGGCGGCAGGGTCGCGCGGCAGGATGGCGTGCCGGCGGAAGAAGATGAGGGCGGTCGACAGGATCAGGTGAGCGATACCCACCGTGATCTTGAACTGATCGACGCGGTCAGATCCGGCCGCCAGATAGCGACTGGTCATGTTCTGGAGGTGGTGCATCATCCCATCGAGCGACAGGCCGCCCAGGACGAGGAAGAAGAGCACGAAGAGCCCCCACGTCATGAGCAATGTGGTGGCGAGAAAGCCCGCCATGTGCAGCCCGAAGTAGAGCAGGAAGCCATAGTCGACCCGTCCGGTCCTCTTGGGCGCGGCGAGCGGGAGAAGGGGGTTTGCGTGCGTTGCCATGACGGTCACTCCGCGGCGATCGGAAGCGCGTCGTCGCCGGCGTCGCTCCACTTTTCAGGGTTTTCGGGATAGGCGACGCGCTCGATCGCCTCTTCCATCGTCAGACCATGATCGAGCAGGTCGTGGATCGCCGCGAAGGTGCGCGGTGAGGACGAGAAGACGGTCGCGGAGTAGGGATCGAGCACAAGGCGACCAACCGCCATCGATTCCGGGCCTTTGATGAGCACGTCGGAATATTCGACGCCGTTGCGCTTCAGCGAGCGCATCAGCGCATCCGTGTAATCGTCCATCTCGAAGCGATCGTGCTTCTTGAAGTCGGCGATCGTCTCGGCCTTCTGCTGCAGCACGACGAACCAGTCGCTGTTCTCGAGCGCCGCCTTGGAGCCATCCGACTTGTAATAGTCGTTGATGCTCTGCGTGGCGGTGACGAGCGAGGCACCGTACTTGCGGCAGGTACGCGCATAGGCCTCGATGAAGTCGGCCATGGAGCCGCCCTTCAGCATCTGCCAGGCCTCGTCGAGGAGCAGCGCCTTGGGCACGGAGCGATCCTCCCGGCGCATCGCCTGGCTCGCCATGAACATGATCGCGGTGAGCGCGACCGAGCGCAGCTCCTCGCGCGACGACAGGTCCGACAGCTCGAAGACGGTCAGGTTCGCCTTCAGCTGGAACGACACGTCGCCGGTGAAGAAGCGGCCATAGGTGCCCGCACTCGAGAACGGGCGCATGGCGATACCGAGGTCGGTCGCAACCGGATTACCCGTCTCCTCGAGGGCAGCGATCACGTCATCGATGCAACCGCTACGCCCCTTCGCCGCCCACACCTTGTTGATGGCACCGTCGATCAGGCCGCGCTCGGTGTCGTTGAGCTTGTCGATGTGGCGCGCCATCTGGTTCACGATGCTTTTCAGCATCGCGAAGCAGTCCATGAGGTAGTCCTCGTCCTGCCCGGCAAGCTCAGGGTCGATCATCGCGAACGGGTTGATGCAGAAGCCAGACGCCATGGTGAACTCGACGAAGGCGCCGCCCTGCAGCTTGGCCGAGTGCTCGAACGAGCGACCGTCGTCGATCACGACGACCTTCGCGCCGGCTCCAACCATCGAGGCGCACAGCTCCTGCAGAGCGACCGACTTGCCCGAGCCCGACTTGCCGCACACCGCGACATTGTGGTTGCCGGCGGTGTTCTCGAACGGCGACCAGAAGAACGGCTGTCCGCGCCGGCCAACCAGCATGAGGTGCGGTTGGAGGCCGCCCAGATACTCGCCCTGCAGCGGCATAAGGCTCGCTGCGGTCGTGGTCAGAACCGTCCGCATGCGCTTCATGTTCTTGAGGTCGAACGACAGTCCGTTCGCCATTGTCATCGGCATAGCGGCGAGCAGGCCCTGGATCTGCAGATAGCGATCGTCGAGCAGGTCCCAGCCTGCGGCGCGGTACACCGACTTCAGCGTCCGCTCGTTCGAGTCACCCTTGCCCTTCGGGCTGAACGAGGTGACCGAGAAAAAGGCCTGCACGAGCTTGCGGCCCTGGCGCAGCTCGTCCTTGACGAACTTCCACTCGGCCGACTGATCCTTCAGCTGCGGCAGCATGCGCGCCGACTTGGAGTCCGCGAGGCTCGTGGTCCGCATGAACTTGCGACCGGCGCGCTGCCCCTCCGCCTCCGCATCTGGAAAATCGAGACACAGGTTGGTCGAGACCGGGCAGGGCATGCGCAGCTTGTCGGCGAACATGTCGCCGATGAGCTTGGCCATGTCCCACGGCGCCCAGCGCTGCGGCAGGTTGCGCACCGAGAAGGAGCGCACGTCGAACGTGTCAGGATAGATCTCGCCGATCTCGGGTGCATTATCGACCGTCTTGCCGGTCGGGCGGAATCGTTCGGTCCGCAGCAGAATACGATCGGGTTCGATCTTCATCTCGAGGTCGTGACGCACCGCCTGATCGGCGATGGGATCGAACGGATTGTAGGTGATCGTGTCGTCACCCGGTGCCGTCGTCGGTGAGGTCAGGTCATCGATCCAGGTGATGAGCGCCTTGGGATCCATGGCGCGCGAATGGACGCCGATGGACTCCAGCGCGGACGCGAGGCCCTCCATCACGGAGACGATTTCCTCGTTGGAGACGCGGCTCGATTCCGGCGTCGAATAGGAGATGGCGAGCCGGTGATTGCGCATGTGGAAGGGCGCTGCGGACGACAGCGAGTTCCACACGCCACCGAGCAGATACTCGGTACGGTGCTTGGCCATGCGCTCATAGACGCCGGCCGCCGAATAGCGCGGCAGATACCACTTGGAGAGCAACTCGCTAATGCGCGGGCTCATCCAGCCATGAACCTGCAGCGCGCCCGGCGTCGGAATGCCCTCAGAGAGGAATTGCGCGAGCATCTCATGGCTCTGCTCGGTCGCGCCGAGCATCGGCGTGCACTCGAGGACGAACCCGCGGGTCGCGCTATTGTAGAAGATCTTCGTCTTTGGGTCGAAGCTGCGATACGGCAGCCAGTGAACGAAGCGCGGCACCGCCGTGTCGGGCCGTCCGCCCTCGGGCTTGGCATTATCGCCAAGGATCATCGCCAGCAGGCCGCTTAGGAAGCTCATTGATCCACTCCGGGGAATGAGGGAGCGCGCAGCACCGGTACGACGCCGTTGGCCTTGGCGGCTTCGCGCGCGTCAGGCTCGACGCGACCGAGCCCCGCACGGATTGCCGGGTTTGCCGCGACCGACGCGATCGCGGTCCGACCCGCCTGGGTTGCATGAAGCGGGACGGTGACGGCCGACGTCGCCGTTGGCGTCGTCGCGACAGGGCGAACAGACGCGGAAGGGGAAGGGGCGGGGGTTTTGGCGGGGCCGACAGGCTGTGTCGTCGCCGTTCGCGCCTGAGGCGGGGAGGCAGGAGCCTTGGGTGCAGTCTGGACGGCTACCCCTGTCGGCGCAGGGCGGAACGTGGGCCGGGTGGCCACCGGCACGCGTCTCGGATTGCGCGCGAGCTGGCGAGCGACCTGGTCCTTGATGTCGCCAACAGGATCGGCCTGCACGCGCGCAGCGGCAACCGCAGCCGCGCTCGGCATGTCGGGATCAAAGGCGGGATCCGCGGAGGCGGTGACGAGGGGGGCGGCCCGATCGACCGCGGCGAGGAGAGTATCGCCGCCGGTCGCCGATGCTACCTCGGAGGGCGTGGTCGCAACCGCGTTCGCAGCGAGAGCCTGCTGCCACTCGCCACGCTCAACCACGGCATGAATGGCGGTCTGCTCGCGAAGGCGCCCCGCCGCGTCGATCTGCGCGGGGAATACGATACGCAGCACCCGCTCTTGGCTACGCGCCGGCGCGGCTGATGCGGCCTGGAAGCCGCCACTTAACGAGCGCGCGGCGATACTCTGAGGGCCGCGACCGTCGCTTGCGGGCACGCTGTAGGGACCAGCGGGCGTAATCATGCGATCGCCGTCCTCGCCGGCGATCATCGCCAATGCGCGATCATCGATCGTCGAACTCGGGGCGCAGATGCCATCCGGGGCGACGCACGAGAAGTTGCCCTTGATGTTGCCACCCATCGTCGTGCAGCTGGCAAGGCCAGTGCCCGCGAGGATGAGACCAAGCGCTCCGATTTTGGTAGGGTTCACGACCGTCCTCCCGCGATGAAGGCGGCGAGCGCCTCCTTGGGCCGGTAGCCCTCGATCATCGCACCGTCGGCGCGGACGATGACGGGCGTGCCGGAGAGACCATGGGCGCGCGCGAACTTCTCGTTGGCGTCGAGGCCCGACGTGTCGCAGGTGCCGGCATTGCGCAGCGGCTCACCGGCGTAGGCCTGATGCAGGGCCTCCTCGCGGTTCTTGGCGCAGTAGACCTGATTGGCGAGGTCGCGGCTGCCCAGGACCGAGATGGGGCGCTCGATCACGCGGACGTTCATCGTGCGGAGCGTGTTGGAGAGCGCGCGGCAATAGCCGCAGCGGAAATCGCTGAACACGGTGACCGTCTTGCCCGAAGGCTTGCCCCAGACGATCGCGCCGGTCGCCGGCAGGCTCGTGAGCGAGAGGTGCTGCGGCGCTGCAGGTGCGGTGGGCTGGGACCCGGCACCACGCGTTAGCGGTGCTTCGTCGCTGCTGGCGGCGTTGTTGGCCTTAGCCGCCCCGCCGATGAGCGTGTCGGGATTGATCTCGAGGAGCCGGGTGGCGGTCAGATCCTGCCGCGTCTCCATGTCGTAGACCCGGCCGATCATGAGGTAGCGGCCCGAACGATCGACATAGAAGAGATTGCTGCCGGCAGTCACTTCACAGAGGCCGTCGACGACGCCGCAGTCGACCTTGGAAACGTCGGTCCTTGGCAGCCGTGCCTTGAGGAGCGCTGCGACCTTCTGGTTGGACGGCGACATGATTCCGAGATCCGCCGCAGCGCCAGCGGCACCGATGCCGACGACAGCCGCGCAACCCGCGATGGTGGCGATGAAGCGAGGACGAAGACGCCAGAAGGCGATGTAATCAATTGCGGACATACACACCCTCCAGGAAGACGATTTCGACGTCGACACCCGTCGGCATCTCAATGACGGGCTGGTACTGCTCGGCGCGCTCGATCAGGTACTTGGAGACCATGTCGCCCGCCTCGCCGATGCCGTTGCCGACGCCGCCCTGCGCGATGTCGCCGAGCCCGAGCTGCTGGCGCTTGCCGTTGGCGAGCACGACGTTGCCGGGCTGTAGCGCAATGTTGGTGTTGGCCGCGAAGCCGCGCCCGATCCCGCCGACGAGGCCGGCGATGAAGGCTTGGCTCACCAGCGATCCCTCGCGGCTGACGACGCGACCCCGCACGCCGGTCTTGCCGCCGAATGCGATGAAGCCCTTCACCTCGGACTCGGCATAGCGGCCGCCCGGCTGCGGGCAGGTCATCTTCTGCAGCTTGATGTAGACCTTCTCGCTCGACAGCTCGCCGCGCGCGGCGCCGTTGATGAGGCAGCCCTGGATCTTGGTGGTGAGCAGCTTGCCGTTCTGGAGCACGGAGCGCGCCGGCCCAGTGATGCGCAGCACGACCGGCAGCGGGTCGGTCTGGCTGTTCACGCCCGCCGCGGCGTCGACGCCGACGATGACCTTGGCGGTCGCGAAGCTGTTCGCGGGCAGGTAGTTGGGGCTGTCGGTGTAGACCGTGCTGCCCTTGGCGATCTTGGACGCAGTGCCGCGATCGGTCGAGCTGAACGAGACCATCTTCACTTCGCTCAGGCGAGGCGCGGAGAGATCGGGACCGGCAGGCGGCGCCCCCGCGCCGCGGCCGTACACCGCAGCGCTGCCCGGGCCGTACATCGCCTGCGGACCGGCCGGGACAGGGGGCGGGGTGGCCGCGCGCTCGTTCACCTGCCTGCGCAGCTGCTCGTTCTCGGCCTGATAGGCCGAGACGACACGCTGGCCGTCCGACGACATCGACTGGTTCTGCGCCTTCAACGCGTCGATCTGCTGCGAAAGCTGCGCCACACGGGCGTTGGTGCCGTCGACGCTCTTCAGCTGGTTCTCGGCTGACTGGAAGCGGTTCTCCGACAGCGCCATCCACTCCTGCTCGGAGAGGGTCCTGTTCGCCATGTCGCCGACCGACACCTTCACCTGCTCGGGCTTGTCGGGGTCGACCTTGCGGGCGTTGTCCGAGCCGCCGAAGATCCAGAACGACGAGGCAACGAGGCCGACCGCGCCGACGCTTGCGAGAAGCATGCGCTGCTTCTTCTTGGTCTCGTTGTTGCCGTCGAGCTCGGACGCGATCGGCGATACGCCGTCCGTCTCTGGAGCGGCCTCGGGGCCGTCGAGCGGCTTACGCGACCGCGAGAAGATGTCCTTGATGGCCATGGCTTAGTTTCCGTTCCGCGAGACTAGGTAGGCGGTCGTGACCCGACCCGGTGCGAGCTTGGGCTCGGCGATCGACACGGCGAGAGCGCTGGCGGGCGCGACCTGTGCCTCGGTCAGGACCTTTTCCTGCGTGCCCTTGTTCTCGATCCGCAGAACGCGACCCGTCAGTGCCTCGCCGCGATATTCCGAGATCATCTGAACCTTGAGGTCGCCGACGTAGACCGGCTTCAAGGAGCGCTGGCGCAGCTCGTAACCATCGACCGACTTGTTCGCGTACATCGCCTGCACCAACGACACCGCCGCGTCCTCAGGAGTCGACGCAGCGGCGACCCTGGTCGGTGCCGCCTCGGCCGCGTCGGCCTTGGCGATCGCGGGGTTCGAGAGGAACACCTGCACCGCCTGATCGCCCGCGATGCGGCAGGCGAACTTGTAGACATAGCCGCGCTTCGACGTGCCGAAGAAGGAGAGCGTCTGGCGGTTGAAGCCTTCGGGAACGGACAGGTAGATGTCGCCGCGAACTGGCTCGTTTACGACAGAGAAGTCGTCCGACGGGTTGCCCGTGTTGATCTTCGAGACACCGGCAAACTCGTCGCCGACGAGGCTGATGCGCGTCAGATCCTTGGCCGAAGCGGTGCACGACACCTGCGCGCCGTCCGCGACCATCAGCGTCTGGTCGCTGGCTGCGAAGGCAGGCGCGGCAAAGACAAAGACCGCGAGCGCGATGAGCGCCGCGCCGGCGATGCGGCTGAGCCAGCACATCGTGCGCGAGGCGAGCACCGTGCCGAGTGCAGCGCTGCCGAAGGCGTAGAATGCGTCGGTCACAGCGAGCCTCCCAGGCGGCCCTTCGGCTGCGCCATGCTGAATCCGACCAGCTTCAGGCTCATGCCCGAATATTCCCAGTCGTAGATGAAGGTGCGGGGCTCGCTCGACACGATCTTCTGGCCGACCACCGTGCTGAGCTTGCCGGTCACGGTCGACTGCAGATGCTTGGCGTCGATCTCCATGCCCTCGAGCGTGAAGAACTGGCTCATGCTCGAATTGCGCTGCTCGTTGACGATCTTCAGCAGGTCCGCCTTGATCGTGCCCTGCGCTTTCGGGGAGACGATCGCGAGGACCGACTTCATCCAATAGTCGAGGCTGCCGGGCGATCGGTTTAGCGTCAGGACCGCCGTGTCGCGGGTGACGAGCTCGAGATATTCGCGCGACACGCCGCTGCTGGAGACCGTCACTGGCGATCCGAGGACCGGCTGCAGGACGATCTCACGACTGCGGGTCGCGGACATGAGGAGGAGGAGTGCGACGGCGCCTGCCAGCACAAGGGCGGCGATGCCGAGAAGATTGCGCTGGCGAAGGACACGCTGGCTCTGCGCGTGCTGGTAGGAATAGTCCATGTCAGCCCACCATCAGTCGGAGATAGGAAGGTGGCGTGGCCCTGAGAGACGGAAAGCCGCCGGGGAGGTGCCAGTATGCCAGGTGGATCAACCAAGATGTCGCCCGTCCCGCCTTGGCCTTACGGAGTGCCCACCAGCCCAGGACGGCGAAGCCGATCCCGACGACGATGTGTTGGGACAGGATCCCCCACGTGAAGGGGATGACCATCGCTAGGAACTCGTCCAACGTCCAAAAGCCGATAAGCTCAGGGTCGTCCAAGTGCGATGGGATCACGTACTTATCGGCTGACATCACGCCACCTTCAGTGACGACGCCGGCGGAGCTGCTATCTCCGCCGGTGCCGGATCGAGTTAGATGGTGGCGGTGACGGTCGAGGTGACGATCGGAACGCCGGTGCCGGCGCCGACGCCCACGCCCACCGGGATCGCGACCTGGCCGAGCGAGAAGCGGCCCGAGGCCAGACCGACGACACCGCCGGCCAGCGACAGCACGGTGATGATCTTGCCGCCCGAACCCTCGAGGAAGCCGGTGAAGGCGTTCAGCGCGGTATCGAACGTGCCGTCGGCACCCGCGAAGGCGGGCGAGGCCATCACGGCCGCAGCCGCTGCGACGCCGAGGGTGGCCAGTGCGGCCGTCTCGACGCGACGGCCCATCTTGAGCATGGTCTTCATGACGAAAGGTCTCCTTTGATTGAGCGCATTTCAGCGCGCCCAACCAAAGGCTCGACCGGGAAAAAAATTCGCGCAATCGGCCGATTTAGGAACTGGTAAGGTTGCCGTAAGTTTTTTCTGCGATTGCGACGAAGTGAGCTTTGCCAGCTTACCAATCAGGCTCTTGTCCCGCGCTTCGGGACGACTTGTCCGCCCCCACGAACATCTGTCCGCGTTTACGAACGCCTGTCCGTAATAGCGGACAGCTGTCCGTATTGGCGGACAGGCGTCCGCGTGCGAGGACAGCGGCGCGAAGGCCTTAATCCCGCGATGCGACTCCGCTCTTTGATTGTGTTACACAACGCGGACTCGATGGTGCTAAAACGCCGCGGAGACGGTATTTTTCAGGGTGTGCTATCAAGGTGAGGACTTCTTCTAAGATGACGGCGGGTGAACGCGCCTTCGATCTAAAGATCTCGGAAACGTTCTTTCGGCTCGTAACCGAAAGCATCCGGCTTTTCTCGAACAAGAAGAAGAGACTTCTTTCGATCAACGACGTGGTCAACGATCGATCTTCGTCGGCCGCTCAAATCAAGGACACTTACCGAGCAGGCTCTCTAAAGGAGCATCTTCGGATCATCCCAACCGATGGTGATGTCGGTCTGTCACTGACGATCCTTGAAAGCAGCGCCGAGGCGATCGACGGCTCGATCCCAGACCTGCAAGAGGTTGTCGGCTCATCGGTGAGTTTTGCGTCCGCCGTTTCACTGGTCCTGTTCGACTTCATCGTCGAGGAGAATACGACGGAGGTGATTAACAAGCTGGGGCTGGACGTCGAGGACGCTCAGGCCTTTCGTGCTGCAGCCAAAAGAACCGAAACGAATGTAATTCCAATCAGGTAGCACCTCGGGAACATGAAATTAACGTTAACGGCAGGGTTGCCATTCCGTCATTTTCGGGCGTACCTGAGTCGAGGCTAGCGGGTGGGGAGTGCCCTGAGGTGGGAGCGTCTAATCCTTACAATTCTGGCGAAAGCAGTAGCAGCGCCAAGCCAGAACTTGCCGACTTCCTCCTCGCGAGGATGAAGGAATTGCGAGTCACGTTCCGCGTGCTCGAGGCTGCTACGCCGGTGATGAAGCGGACGAGGCTTCACTCGATCCTCCATTCCGACACGGCAAAGCGCCGGCCGATGCGGGTGGACGAGGCTCAGGCGATCTGCGCGGCGCTCGGCATCACGCAGTCGGAAGCCTTTTTCGGGACCGAACTGCTCGGCTGCATGTCTGGGGGCGATTGCGAGGACGCCGCAGGGCTGACGTCCTTTCTCGCGACGATGTTCGGTGGACTGGCTCCCAGACTGGCCAACGCTGTGTCCGCCATAGGCGGCTTGGATCTCAGCGACGTGAAGGGTGAGCACGGCCAGCAGATCCAGCAGCTCGTTTGTGAAACCTTTGAGCGAGGGTATGCGGACCTAGCTGAGCGCAAGGGGCTTCGGCTGCGAAAGAGAGAGGCCGACGGGCTCTAACCGCACCTCGACTGGAATGATGGATTGGGCACCGCTTCAGGTGCCTTTTTTTTGGCGCCGTGAGCACCGCCACGCCGCTCCGAGCAGAGGTGCCCCCTGCCCTGCGAACTCGCGTCCCTGGGGGCTCCTAGAGCCTCTCACGGCCCGTGGGATCGAGAGGGGAGGGGGAGGTTGAACGCGGGCTAGAGGAGCGTGTGCAGGAGCAGACGGCGATGATGCCGTTTGAGCCGAAGCTGACAGGGTGCTACGACGAGGCATGGCTTACGCTTCCGTAATCCAGACCCCCTCTACCGACCGCTACACCGACGCAGCCTCTCGCGTTTTCAAAAGCACGAAGACGGGGAGCCGAGTGGGCCGAGACTGGCCAAAATCGGCAGAAACAGGGCCTCTACAGCCCGTTTTCGCGTCTAATTTCGTGCTTTTGGAAACGCCAGCGGCCGGATTTTCGTGCTTTCAAAAACGCGAGAGCGCCGGAAGCGAATTATCAAAAACACGAGAGCGTCGAGGTCGCTCGGGATCGCGGCTGAACCCGACCCGCTCTCATCGGCGAATGCCGAGACACATGAAGGTAAGTTGACCATGGCGGAGCAAGAACAGGGCGAGCTTTTCCTGCTTGATAGTCCTCTCCACGGCCCAGTCCGCGGGGAGCGGTCACTCATGGCCTGGCCGTTCTTCGCATTGGCGAAGAAGGCATGGATGCAACCGCTCACCTATAAAAAGGGTGACGTGTCGATTGAGGTGGGACCGGGACCGAAGGGCGTGGCCACGATCTATGACAAGGAGATCCTGCTCTATATCGCCAGCCTAATGGTCGCCAAGGTCGAGGCCGGCAAGCACATTGGCCAAGAGTTCAGCTTCACTGCGAATGACCTGTTCAGTGTTACGGGCGCCAACAAATCCGCCCGTTCTTATCGGCGCTTGTCTGAGGCACTTGAGAGACTTCAAGGCACGCAGATCAAGACGAATATCGAAGCAGGCGGGGAAGGCGAAGAGGGCTTCTTCTCATGGCTGCAAGAGGCAAAGCTGCAATACATCAAGGGTGACGGTGGCGAGAAACGTCTGAAGGCAGTCAAGGTCCGCCTTTGCGACTGGCTGTATCGGGCGATCATGGTCGATCGCCAGGTCTTGGAATACGCATCAACGTACTTCCAGCTCGGTCCAGTCGAACGTCGCCTCTATGAGGTCGCACGCTCCTTGTGCGTCGACGGCCAAACAACCATCCCGCTGGAAGACTTGCGGCTTCAGATGGGCTATCAAGGCTCGCCGCGCCAGTTCAAGTTTGCGCTCACCAAAACTATCGAAGAGGATCCGATCCCCGGTTTCCAATTTGAGATCGAGGACCAAGGTCTTAGCACGTTGACAGCAGCGGGGCGGACAGTGCGGGAATACACTGTCAAAATAATTCCGGAGAGCACGCCCAAGCGTCTCGCGTCGTAGGCGCTCCCGATTCGAAGAGGGCCGACGCGAGCGTTCTTGTTCGGCCTTTTCGTGTTTTCAAAAGCACGAATTATTGTCCCGTGGCGCGGGACGGGGCCGCCTACGTGTTTTCAAAAGCACGAACATTAGTCGCCTAATGTTGTCGAAAGCACGAATCACGCGTGTTTCGCGAATGGCTGTCGTGCGCCACTATGCGGCCGCCTGGGTCGCAGTCCGCGGCCTGGAAAAATTGGGAATGGCTGTGACCACATAAACGAATGCCCGGCACGAGGCCGGGCACCCTGAGACCGCTATGTCCGATGCCGGCAAGCATCGAAAGAGCCGTTGAACGCTCAAGATATACTGGTTTCCGAGCCTCGGTTCAAGGGTTGCGCGCTTCGCGCCACGGACGAGTTTTGCCCCGGTCCCGGCCCAATGTGAGGGCAGGAAATTGGCTGCAATAACAATGGCAGAGGCGGCTTTGGCCGTGCTCGGCGGTGCCCGCTTCAAGCGGAAGCCGTCGCGATCTGGCGCAACCCACCGCACTGGGGCGCCCGTGCGGCGCGACAGCATCGAGGCTGGTACGTTCGAAGACGCCTTCTTTTCGCGTCCCGGCAAAGGTGAGACCGACCGGATCTACAAGCGCGCTGCTGCGCTCAGCGCCGGACGGGCGAACCTTCGCGCAAGGATCGCGCACGAAGAACGAGAGCCGACACCGCGGGAGGCCGCTATCCTGCGCTTCAGCCGTAACACGCTGGCGGTCCTCGAGGCATTGCTCAGGATAGCGCGAGTCCAAGCAGGCCGTGTGTACCCCACCCTCGACTATCTGGCCGAGACTGTCGGTATCGGACGCCGCACCGTCATCCGTGCACTCGCACTTCTGACCGAACTCGGCTTCGTTCTTGCCCAGCGTCGCTTCAAACGCGTCGAGATCGACGGCGTTGGACCACGCTATAAGCAAACCAGCAATGCGTACCGCATGCTCATGCCGGCTTGGATCGAGGCTCACCTTCCGCGCTGGCTGCGGCCGGCTCCTTTGCCCGCTGACGTCGTCCAGCAAGAAGCCGAGCGGATCGAGCAGACGGCCACGATGCTCAGCTCACTGTCGCGTCGGGAATATGCCTTGGCGACGGTCGACGGCCAACTAGGCAAGGTTCTCGCGCGTCTCGGCGCAGCGATCGACGCCAAAGAGAGCGAGTGCCAACTTGACCCGCAACCGCTCCTAGATTCATATATCATTAGCTCAGAAAGACTTGGCCTAGCCGGCCAAGGCGTTCGCGCCTGACGGCGAGAGAGGCGAAACCCCAACGCACATCTCTACCGGAACCCAAAGACGCACCGTTGGAGCGCCGGCTACGCCGTCGCATTGCTCCCGAAAGGAGCATGCGTTTTCTGGCGTCGATCATCGGGAGGGCTCGAACGCTGAGAGGTCAGAATTGCGCGAGTGCGACCGAGCGATAGGCAGGTTGTGGCAAGGTCGAACGAAGAGCTTGTGACCCAGGCGCTGCCGTCAATCTCGACCAATTGGCAATGATGTCGGTCACATAGGCCTGCGTTTCGGTGATACGGGGGACGAGGCCCCCGCGCACTCGGCCAGGACCGGCATTATAGGCAGCGAGCGCGAGCTGCACGCGGCCGAACTTATCGAGCTGCTGGCGGAGGTATCGGGCACCGCCACGCATGTTCTGGTAAGGATCGAACCGGTTCACGCCGAGCCCCATCGCAGTGCCGGGCATCAGCTGCGCGAAGCCGAAGGCGTTTTTCGGCGATAGTGCTGTTGGATTGTAGCGGCTCTCGCGAATTATCATCGCGTCGAAGAGCCCAGTTGGAATGCCGTGTTCGCAGGCGATGGAGCTCATCATGCCATAGTAAATCGCCCGCCGACTTTCGGCCTCGCGCGAGAGAAACCCTGACGGCCGATACGCGAGCGGAGCACAGCCGGGAACGAAGGCTGGCGCCGTGAACGATCCGACGCCCGGTTTCATCCAATCGGGCACGCTGATGGACGACGTCGCCGCTACAGCTGGGGGCAGGCTGTCGGAGACGCTGACTTCGGGGACAATCGACGCGAGCTCCTGCTTCATCCGAAACTCGACGTAGCGGCGGCTTAGATCGTGCACCTTGAACTCAGGCGGGAGGTCAGGTGCTGGGAGGTCATCGGTAGGCCCGCCATCCCCCTCCGCCATCGGCAGCGCAGAGGCGGTCGTCATCGAGATCAGCTCAACGCGCCGAACCTTGCCGCGCTTTTCAGGCGCGGCCGAAGCAGATGCGGCCAGCGCCACGCTCGCGATCGCCACACCGGCGTAAAACTTTCGCACGAAAACCTCCTCGACCCCCTGTTTAGAAGAGTGGAGATCAAGAGATTTGCCCTTGTCAAGACCGGGGCCGAAGGCGAAACTGGTCAGGAAACGTCGCCCAAAGGCTCTTCGAGCATGTGGTTGATCCATCGAGACACTGACGGAAAAGGCCCAAATCGCATCAAGCTTCCGCAGCCGCTGCGGGAGGCGCTGGTGCGCTGGTACGTGGGCGAGGGCACCTTCCACGACGAGCAGGCCGGCATCACGCTCGTTCAGAACGCGCGCATCGGTCACCGCTGGATCGCCTGCAATTGCCTTGGGGCGGAGGCGGCCCCACCGATCCTCACACCCGCGTTCCTGTCCGAGGCGGAAACCTACTATCTTCGACGCCTGACCAGCGAGAAACGTCCCGAGCATCGCGCGGACTGCCCGTTCTTCCGCGACCAGGTGACCAACCGGATCACCGAGATCCGATCCCACAACACGCCCACCGACCCGCCCGCTGGCTTTTTCGAGGTGCTCAGGCCCGCCCCGGAGAAGCTCTCACAAAGGCCGGAAGAAGACAGCAACGACGATCGGACGCGAAACGCGTCGACGCCGCGGCTTGCTCGCCTTCTATGGCGGCTGATGGACACGGCCGGATCCAACAGCGTCCCGCCGATCGGCGCAGGTCCGGAGTGGTCGATCAAGGAGGCCTTTGCCGCCATCCTCGGCGCGGCGGGGAAGATCGAGATTGCTCCCGGCATCGAGTTGGGCCGCGCCATCTGGACGCACGCCCGGCCGCTCGAGGCCAAGGTCGTGTATGCAACGTTACGACGGCTCGCGGAAAACTGGCCAAAGGCGCATGCGCCGCAAGGCTTCGTCCTGCTCTATGCGACCGCGATCCAAGGGCACAAAATCTATGTGCCCGACGGTCCCCCCGTGGAAATCGCTAACCGAGTTCAATCACCATCGGTGCGCGGTAACAGAATCAGCGGCCCGTTCCTCGTGCTGGTTGTCGCCGGCGAGTACCCGGAGGCCCATGGGTATGCGCCGCTGCGGGGGTACGCACAGCCGATCTACAATGGCCGGCTGTTCGTTCCGGTGGAGTCGGATTTCGAGCGGAAAACCCTCAAGCGGATCTTGGAAGCTCAACGGCTTCTCCGTTCGCAGTCCATTGATCTGGCGATCGGAAAGCCGCTCTTCGATACCATGACACCAGATGGCCCATGTCGTCCGGACTTCGTCCTCGAGGGGAGATCGCGCGAAACCGGGGAGCTGCGCACGCTCGTTGTGGAAGCGATGGGGTTCGACAACGACGATTATCTCGCCGCAAAGGCGGTGACCCACCCGCGCATGCGCCACCTGGGCGATCTGCTCACATTACGTCCAAGCGATATCGAAGACGATGCCGCGGGCATCCAGATCGCCAAGGCGATGAGGCTCTAAAAGCCCTGTTGAACCGCTAAATAATTGCAGGCTCTCACGATCATCCCCAGTTCATCGTCGCGGCGAAGTAACAGACTATGCCAAGTGTAACGGGCGTGGAGAGTAGGTAGAGCTTCTGCCAGCGCCACCATGTCTTTGGCAGTAGCAGCGCCGCGCCGCGGATCGTGCGGGCATCTTGCCAGACCTTGGCCTGCCACATTTCATGAAGCGTCACCGAAACCGACATGACCATGGCGATTCCGCAGCAGATTCCTGCCGCCAGATAGATGGCGACCCAGTTCGCGATCTCGACTGGCGAAAACTGAGACATCCACACCTCTTTTTAAGGCCGTGCGTCGACAAACAAGCACGGATCGATTCTAGTTCCTAGAGCACCCTACTTGGCTGGGCTTAGCGCTGGGTAAACGGGACGGATACGAAATCAGCCCTGCTTTAACAGGGGTAGAGGAAGAGCGGAGGGGGGGAGAAAGGATGGGCTGCTCGGGTGGCCCGACATTCCCTTTCGGTAATGGTTCGCCGGTACAGGCGGCCAGGTACGAGGTCCGCTCGCCATGGAACGCTTCCTGCTCTTCATCCGCGACGTCGACGGTCGCGATCAAACCGACGTGCATCCCAGTGAACGATCGGCCCGAACGGCCCTTGCGGCCTATGTACGGAGCCGGTCCGAACCGAACGCCGACGTCGTCCCCCTCCACGACGATGACGCGATCGACAGCTATTTCGCCGCGCGGGACGCTGAATATGTGATCGCGCGCCTGACGAAGACAACGCGCCGCGAAGGGGATCCGGCATGACCCTGATCGCCAATCGTCCGTCACAGAAGCTGGTCGACCTCGTAGGCGCGCTCGGAGGAACCTGGCACCGGAACGTCGCGACGTGTCGCTGCCCAGCGCATACGGACAAGACGCCAAGCCTGTCACTCCGACAAGGCGATCGAGGGATCCTTGTGACCTGCTTTGCGGGTTGCGACCCTGCCGACATCCTGCGCGAGCTCGACCGCATACCGCTAGGCCAGCGCTATGAGCCACCCAAGGTGACCCGCGCAGGCGGCACCGCCAATATCGAGCGATTATGGAATGAGGCTCGTGGCGTGCCAGGAACCTGCGCGGAGCGCTATCTCGCGTCGCGCTTCCTGCTACCGCTGCCGACCGACATTCGCTTTCACCCGCGCTGCCCACTCGGGCCGAAGCCGCTCACCGTGTTCAAGCCAGCACTGCTCGTCGCCGTTCGCGAAGCTGACCGCCTGGTCGCTTTCCAGAGGATTTTCATCGATCCCGCAACGAGCGCCTACACCGAGAAGCAGACGCTCGGGACCCTCGGCAATGGCGCATGGCGTGGCGGTGGTTTGGCCTCGACGATAGGGCTCGCAGAGGGTTTCGAGAGTGCCCAAGCATGGTCGCGACTGCGTGGCCTCCCCTGTTGGTCTTCGTTCGGGTCACGACGGCTCGACCTTCTGGCCATTCCATCGTCGGTCACCCGGCTGATCCTGGCTGCGGATCGCGACCTCGCTGGGAGACGCGCTGTGGCGCGCAGCATCGAACAATATGCGTCCGACACCCTGACCGTCGTGCCGGACTTTCCGCCGGCGCCCTACAAGGATTGGGCGGAGGTGCTCGAGGCGAAAGAGAGGGGAGGGGGAGGGAGGCGGTGAGCTGCCGGAATGGCAGCATGACCAAGGGAGCCTTCCATGTCCGACCTCCTCGACTTGCCGCCTGTCACCGACCGACCGGCCGCGCTCACGATCGCGCTCGCACTGGCGTCTGGCGAGCCGATCACGCGGCGCGCGCTCAACAACGCCATGACGGCTGCGTTCGGAGGCACCGACGCGGAGGGCCGTTGGACCCAGCGCGACAGCTTCGAGATGCTGGAACACGCTTTGGCGCTGCACGTCGCCAAGCAGCCCTATCCACTGGCTGACATCGCCGGCGTGACGCATGCCGCAGCGTTGATGGAACGGCTCCCGACGCAAACCGTGCGCAGCGAGGAGCAGATCGAGCTGCAGCAGTTTTCGACGCCGATCGATATCGGCGCGCTCGCAGCAGTCATGGCCGCGATCGGACCGGACGACATCGTTCTTGAACCGAGCGCCGGCAATGGGCTGCTTGCGGTTCAGGTGCCGCATCATGCCAGCCTGCAACTGAACGAGATCGATCCGCGCCGTCGAGAACGCCTCGCCAGCGTCTTCCCGCATGCCATCATCACCGGCCACGATGGGGCTGCGCTCGTGAGCCTCCATGCGTCATTGGAACGGCCTACCGTCGTTCTGATGAACCCGCCCTTCTCACGCAGCATTGGCCGCGGCGCCGACAATCTCGCGGCACTCCGCCATCTGCAGGCGGCAATCCGCCGCGTTTCGATGGGTGGTCGGATTGTCGCGATCATGCCCGATTGGTTCGCGCCGAGCGCGCAACTGAAAGCTGCCTATGAAGCGGTGCTCACTGGCTGCACCGTCCGCACGTCGCTGCGACTCGAAAGCTGCTACCGCAAGCATGGCACCGACATCGCGGTGCGGCTCTACGTCATCGACAAGGTGGCAGGCGGTACGTCGCACACCGTCATCCAGCGTCGTTCCGTCCTCGACTTCCTCGACGTGGTTGAGGTGCCTGCTCGAGCCGAGCTGGTGTCGGAAGCACGGAGCGCGAGGGCTCCCGCTGCCGCGGTAAGTCTCTTCGGTGCCGCACGCACCGCGAAGCCGGCTGTGGCACGCACCTACCACAAGCCGGTTCGTAACGCCGTTCTGCCGGTCGGCTATACGACCCTGTCAGCTCCGGCACCGCTCGCAGACCAGGTCGGAGTGTATCTTCCCTATCGTCCGAGCCGCATCGTCTTCGACGCGGCCGGCGAGCACCCGACGGCGCTGGTGGAATCGGTTGCGATGGGCTCGATCCCGGCACCGGTCCCTGCCCATATCCCGCACCTTCCCGAGCGCACCGTGTCGGAACGGATGCTGTCCTCATCGCAGCTCGAGACCGTGATTTATGCCGGACACGCATGGTCGCAGATGCTCCCGGGGATGTTCAAGCCAGACAAGGAGGGCGTGGGCCTTACCCTGAACGAGGACGGCCGCAGCTACCGGAAAGGCTTCTTCCTCGGCGATGGAACCGGCGCGGGTAAGGGCCGACAGGTGGCCGCGTGCATTCTCGACAGCTGGCTGCAGGGCCGCAGACGCCACATCTGGGTGACCAAGAACGAGCCGCTCCTCGAGGATGCGCGGCGCGACTGGTCCGCCCTGGGCGGTATGGCGGGCGATGTGCAGCCAGTCTCTAACTGGAAGATCGACGAGGCGATCCGCCTTGAAGAGGGCGTCCTGTTCGTCACCTATCCGACGCTGCGCTCGATGCGGAGCGAGAGCAGCCGCCTGCAGCAGATCCTAGACTGGGCGGGGTCTGATTTCGACGGTGTCATCGCGTTTGACGAGGCCCACGAGATGGGCGGCGTAGCGGGCGGCGAGGGTGCGCTCGGCAAGAAGGATGGGTCGCAGCAGGGTATCTGCGGCGTCCTTCTGCAGAACCATCTCCCGGACGCCCGCGTTCTGTACGCGTCCGCGACGGGCGCATCCGACGTGAACAATCTCGCCTATGCGGTCCGGCTTGGCTTGTGGGGGCCGGAGACGGCGTTCGCCGGTCGCGAGACGTTCATCGCCGAGATCCGGAAAGGTGGCATCGCTGCCATGGAGCTCGTCGCCCGCGATCTGAAAGCGCTCGGGCTCTACACGGCCAGGGCGCTCAGCTTCGCCGGCGTCGAATACGACGTCCTGAAGCACGAGCTGACGCCGCTGCAGATCGAGATCTACGACACCTATGCGCAGGCCTGGAGCGTGATCCATCAGAACATGGAGGCGGCGCTCGAGTTTACCAACGTCGTCGACGGCCTCGAAGGCGGGACGCTCAATAGCGGCGCAAAAGCGGCCGCTCGGTCGCGCCTCGAATCCTGCAAGCAGCGGTTCTTCGGTCAGGTCCTTCTCGCGATGAAACTCCCGACGGTCATCGCCGCGGTGGAACAGCACCTGAAGGCTGGGCAATCGGTCGTGCTTCAGCTGGTGACCACCGCCGAAGCGATCCTCGATCGCCGGCTCAACCAGATGTCAGCAGAGGAGCGCGCCGATCCCACGATCGACCTGTCGCCCACCGAGTATGTCTAATGTGGAGCTCCACATTACACATATTCTTTGCAGTCGCAGTTTATGTCGAGCGTGGCGGCGAGAGACGCAGGTTTCCTTCGGTTTTCCATGATTTCACTCCAGATAATATGCGGG